>CAYYOU010000001.1:0-12070 GCA_964473425.1 uncultured Candidatus Izemoplasmatales bacterium
TTTAAATTTTGAACAAACTCTTTCAAAAACAACCTATAATTTTTATAAATAAAAAAGACGAAAACTTTCGTCTTTTTATCATCCAATAATACC
This sequence comes from uncultured Candidatus Izemoplasmatales bacterium, assembly GCA_964473425.1. Lineage (GTDB taxonomy): Bacteria > Bacillota_I > Bacilli_A > Izemoplasmatales > Izemoplasmataceae > JAFGXW01. Next base: position 94 of record CAYYOU010000001.1, read on the forward strand.
GTCCAAGAATCCTCCGCTGTATAAAAACCATAATCCACCCAATATGAGAACTACTATAAGAATCTTAGAAAGCTTCTTAACTAGCTCGAAAGTACCAAGTACTACAACAATAGCAAGCACCAAAAGTCCCACTACTTGTTCGATGATTCCTAAGTTATTAATAAAATCAAATCCATAATCTATAATGTCTTGCATAGGAATTAATCCCTCAATTGTATCTAAAATACCTTGCATAAAATTACCACCTTTCTATAACGTCATTCTTATTATAACAAAAAACATGTGAAAAAATTATGAATTTTTAGATTTATTTCAGTTTTTTATTTTTTTTACAGTTTTCTTCTTCCCTCTAATGCTTTTGTGATAGTTACTTCATCAGCGTATTCGATATTCCCCCCTGCAGGGATACCGTGAGCAATTCTAGTCACTAAGATAGTTGAATCTTTTAATAGCCTATCTATGTATTGTGCAGTGGTTTCACCTTCATTACTTAAATTAGTTGCTAAAATAACTTCTTTTATAGTTTCTTCTTTAAGTCTTTCAAGTAATCCTTTGATATTTATATTTTCTGGACCAATTCCATCACTTGGAGAAATTGCACCATTTAATACATGATAGAGTCCATGATATTTATTTGTTTTTTCCATCACTATTACGTCTTTTGCATCTTCAACAACGATAATAATACTTTTGTCTCTTGATTGATCTTTACATATATAACATGGATCAGTATCTGTAATATTTCCACAAATAGGACATTTAAAAATATCATCCTTTATTTTTAAATATGCATCAACAATTTCATCTATTGATTCATCAGTTAATCTGTTTACTGTATACAAGGCATATCTTTCAGCTGTTTTTTTTCCAACACCTGGATATTTCCTTAATGCTTCGATTAATTTGTCTATTGCATCTGGATATCTCATCTAATCACTTCCTTAAAATAAGCCTGGCATTCCTCCACCAGTGAATTCTGACATTACACTTTCTGTTTCTTCATCTATTTTTTTAATACAATCATTTATTGCTGAAATAATTGTGTCTTGTAACATTTCTAAATCTTCAGGAAATTCAATTGATTCAGGATCTATACTAAGGTTTTTCATTCTTTTATCTCCAGTAAACTCGACTTTAACTAATTGTCCTCCAGCACTACCATAAAAAGTAGAAGCTTCTAGCTCTTGTTGGGCTTTAACCATATCTTTTTGCATTTTTTGTAATTTCTTTATCATTCCTGGATTCATTTTTATTCTCCTTTTTTTATTTTAACTAAATCTGATCCAAATAGACTAATAGCTTCTTTAACGCTATCTGGTGTCATATCTTCAATTTCGCGGTTAATTGTAGGCATTTCTTTCAAACTTGGATGTTTGATAGCCGACAGTTTTATGTTTGCCTCCCCTTTTTTCCACTTTTGAATGAATTCTTGAGACTTTTCTTCCCAAACAACCTTTGGTAAGGCTAAGAAATCGATTTTCTTATTATAGAAATCACTTAAGATTTCAATTACCTTCTCTTTAATCTCTGGTTTCATCATCCTATTACATATAGAAGGGGATACATATTCAATAATTATCATTTTTCCATCAGTAGCAACTAGTCTACCTTCAGTAATCATTTTAGAATATGATAGATTTTCTTTAATTGCATTTCTCTCAATATCGTACCATCTCATATTCATTGAAATCTTAACTTCTCTGTTTGCATTATTTAATATATTTTCAACATATCTAATATCATATGTTGAATAAGGCTCAACTGGTTTTTCCTTGCTTTCTTCTGTAACTGTATTAAATAAGTTAACTTCCTCAGGTTCTTCCTCTTCAACTTTTTCAATATCTTCTTCTGTATATAATGGTTTTTCATTTGCAATGTGTTCATCGACTGTGTGTTCATCGACAACATCTTCTATCTTAATTTCTTTTTTCTCTTCTAAAATAGGTTTTATAATTTCTGGTTCATCTTTACCTTCTGGTTTGAAAGAGGGGATATCCTCTACTTTTTGTTTATCGACTTCAATGTTTTCTTCTTTATCTGGTTTTGAATCCTGTTTTTGAGATAAATTTAATTCGCCTGAGTCTAATTTATCTCTCAGTACTTTAATTTCTTCTTTTAAAAATCTAATTTCTTCTTCAAAAACAATTTCTTGTTTTTCGACTTTGTCTACCATCTTAATTAAAGCTAACTCCATAAATAGTTTAGAGTTGCTTGCCCACTTCATATCGTTTTGAGCATTGTTAAGAGCTTCAATATAGAAGAAAATCATATTATTGCTTAATTTTTTCGATAAATCTATAAACAATGGATCTGAAAAAATCAATTGATCTTTATCATCCGTATTAATATTCTTAAAGATTAATAAATCTCTAAAAAATTTAATGAGATTATCAACAAGTCTTGGTGCTTCTTTTCCAAGAATAACCAACTCATCAAGTTGTCTAATGGCTTCTACTGCATCATTTTCATATATTGCATTTGCAATATTTAATAATTTTTCATTCGATACTGTTCCTTTTATAGCATGAACATCTTGAACTGAAACTTTTTCATCAGAATAAGATACAACTTGGTCTAAAAGACTAATTGCGTCTCTCATTCCGCCTTCTACACTTTCAGCTATAACTTTTAAAGCTTCCTTTTCAACAGAAATATTCTCTTCTTTGACAATAGTATTCAATCTTGCGATCATATCAGGGACACTAACTCCTCTGAAGTCAAATCTTTGGCAGCGAGAATGAATTGTCGCTGGTATTTTATGAGGTTCTGTAGTTGCTAGTATGAAAATCACGTGTTTTGGTGGTTCTTCCAATGTCTTTAAAAGCGCATTAAAAGCACCTGTACTAAGCATGTGTACCTCATCTATTATATATACTTTATATTTTCCTACTCCTGGTAAATATTTCACTTTATCTCTTATTTCTCTTATTTCGTCTACTCCGTTATTACTTGCGGCATCGATTTCAATAACATCACTGATAGAGTTATCTTCTATTCCACGACAAATATCACATTCATTACATGGATTTTCAACAGGAGCATGTTCACAGTTTACAGCTTTAGCTATTATTTTTGCTATAGATGTTTTACCAGTTCCTCTTGGTCCACTAAATAAATATGCATGTGCAATCTTATTATTTTTTAATGCATTTCTAAAAGTTCTTGTTATATGCTCTTGTCCAGCAATTTCATCAAATGTTGCCGGTCTATAAGTACGATATAATGCCTTGTAAGCCATGTTTTGCCACCTCTTTTAATATTTTTGGAATGTAACTCTATTATAAAACAAAAAGACTGTTTTTAATAGTCTTTTCAAGAATTTTCTATCATTTGTTTAACTTCACTTATTACCACTGATAAAGCAATAAATTCATTACTATCTTTTTTAAATTTCTTCTCCATGAAGCCAAAACTAATCTCTTCTGATTCTCCATCTTTTAAAATTCTATAGACTTGTTCTAATGATTTTTGGAATCCTTGATTTGCTCTTAATCTACGATAATCTTCAATGCTAAAATCACAATTATCATCAATTGCTTTACCCACTGTTGCTAAATACGTTTTAAATTCGGTTTCTTCCCCTTTACTTTTTGGTTTGAATATCTTATCAAATACTTTATCAAAAATATAAAGAAGTATCGTAAACATAAATGGTACTGTTAATAGAGAAAGAACCATATCAATATCAAAATTACCTTCAGTAATCGTTAAATATAAAACATAGACTGCTAGAGCCAATGTAGAAAAAATAAACACAAATCCATAATACTTAAATCCTTTTTTTGATCTCATATTTTATCACCTAGAAGTATTATACTATAAAAATTAAGATTGTGATATAATAAATTAGGTGATATTTATGATAACAGATACAATCGCTCAAATCTCTTCTGCATTAGGACAAGGCGCTATCAGCATTGTGCGACTGAGTGGGAAAGATTCAATAGCAATCGCAAACAAATTATTCAAAGGTCCAGATTTATCAACTGTTAAATCTCACACAGTTCATTATGGACATATATTCTACAACAGTAAAAATATTGATGAAGTATTAATTACTGTTTTTAAAGCGCCAAAAACCTTTACTACTGAAGATATTGTCGAAATACATTGCCACGGTGGTGTTTATGTAGCAAATAAAATCTTAGAAATATTATTATTTGAAGGAGCAAGAAGTGCTAATCCAGGTGAATTCACTGAAAGAGCATTTTTAAATGGTAGAATCGACTTAACACAAGCAGAAGCTGTCATGGATATTATAAATGCAAAATCAGATTTAAGTCTTACTTTGGCTAATAAAGGATTAGACGGAGATATCTATAAACTTGTTGTTGATTTAAGAACTGATTTATTGAATATAATTGCTCATATTGAAGTGAATATAGATTACCCAGAGTATGAAGATGTAATTGAACTATCAAATAGTATCATAAAACCAAGAATTGAAAAACTTCTGACTAAAATTAATGACTTGCTCGAGAAAGCAAGTTATGGAAAAGTCATCAGAGATGGTGTCAAAACAGCAATAATAGGAAAACCCAATGTAGGTAAGTCAAGTCTGCTAAATGCTCTTTTACGAGAAGATAAAGCTATTGTAACAGAAATCAAAGGTACAACAAGAGATATTGTAGAAGGTAGTATAAATATAGGTGGAATAATCCTAAATCTAATAGATACTGCCGGAATTAGAGAATCAGATGATTTCATTGAAAGAATCGGTATAGACAAAGCTAAATCTGTTATAAATGAGGCTGAATTAATACTGTTTGTCTTAGATAATAATCAAACTCTATCAGAAGATGACGAAAAGCTGCTTGAACTTACAAAAGAGAAGAAGAGAATTATAATCATTAATAAAACTGATTTAGACAAAGAACTATATCACAATTTCGATCACACAATAGCAGTTAGTGCTCTTCATAAAACAGGAATTGAAGATATTGAATTAATGATAAAACAAATGTTTTTTAGTGGAGAGGTTAATTTAACAGATTTAACATATATATCTAATGCAAGACATATAGGAAAACTAAAAGAAACAAAGGAATCTTTAGTTGATTCAATTAAAGCAATAAAAGACTCGTTGCCAATTGATATGGTTGAAATTGATTTGAAAAACGCTTGGAGCACTTTAGGTGAAATCATTGGAGACACATCATCAACAAGTCTTTTAGATGAATTGTTTTCTAAATTCTGTTTAGGAAAATAATTCAATTACATTTTATCAAACAAAAAAGTCTATCAAAATGTTGATAGACTTTTATATTTGTTCTTTCATAATTTTTTTGATTTGGATTGATTTCCTTTTCCATCGTTTCTATACTTATCTCGCGCCAATTGTACATCCTTGGCAAAGTATTTAATCATCTAAGTTTTTATATGAACTAAATTCCTTACCATCTTTTTTCCATCTTGCTATATTGTCTAAATTTACATTTTCAGCTGATCTAAAGATATTTTTGTCAATATCATTAGATTTTAGTTTCATTTCTTTTATTAGTTTCTTTATTTCCTGTCTTTTACTTGAGACATTACATGTCGCTATTTCACAGCCACATCCCATTGTTTCAATATTATTTTCTTTCATAATATCAATTATATCTTGTTCATGTATTAAGTACATTGGTCTAATTAGTTCTATCCCTTCAAAATTCTTGCTTTTTACCTTAGGTTGCATTGTTTCAAATGTTCCAGCATAAAGCACATTTAGCAAAGTTGTCTCTATTACATCATCAAAGTGATGCCCTAGAGCAAGTTTGTTACATCCTCTTTCTTTGGCCATATTATATAGAAACCCTCTTCGCATCCTTGCACATAAATAACAAGGGTTGTCCTTAGCTATACTTTCAATTATGTTAAAGTTATTTGATTTCTCGATATTAATAGGGATATCAAGGTAATTAGAATTCTTTATAATAAGGTTTAAGTTTTCAGCATTAAATCCTGGGTCCATAGTAATAAATTCAATTTCAAAGTCCATTTTTGGATGTTTTTTTAATTCTTGGAACAATTTTGCAAGTAAAAGACTGTCTTTTCCCCCACTCATTGCTACAGCAATTTTATCTCCATCTTCAATCAAACTATATTTTCTAATTCCTTTAGTGAACTTACTCCAAATAGCTTTTTTATAATTCTTCAACATGCTTTTTTCAAAACTGATATTGTTATTTTTTTCCACAGATAACACTCCTAACAGCGATTATAATTATTATAATACATAACCTCAAGTAAAAATAAATAATTAAAAATAATTTTCTTGTATTTTTTCTTATTACAAGGTATAATAATGATATAACGGTTATAAAAATTATTTAGGAGGTGAAATTATGTCATTTGAATGGGCATCAAAAAAACCAAATGATGGCGTAGCTACATTGTATGAATCAAATATTACACTTAACAAATCAGCTAGTTCTCATTTTGATCATGCTTTCAGCGTTTTATTAGGACTTGATCCTGGCTCAAAAAAGATCGCTGTTAAGCCAATCTCTAAAGATGAAAATGATTTGGGTGCAATTCCAGAAGAAAAAAGACATAAGATTACAGTAAAACCTAGTTATGCTAGGGTATGCAACAAAAAATTCATGAAAGAGATTGCTACATTAGTTGGAGTAGATTTAGGAGATAATAAGTCTTTTAAATTTAAAACTCAATGGAGCAAACATGATTCAGCATTAATTATTGATCTGAATCAACCGGAGGTGTAATTATGGCAGATATTATGATTATCGTATGGTTTGCAGTTATTATATTGGCTGCACTAATTGAGATTAACACGATGGATTTAACTAGTATTTGGTTTAGTGCTGGTGGACTAATTGCTTTCATTTTAGCTTTGGTAGGATTACACCCTATCGGACAAATAATTGCATTCGTTATAGTTTCAGTGTTATTATTAGTAAGTGTTCGACCTATTGTTAAAAATTATCTTAAAACAAATGTAATAAGCACCAACACCGATAGGCTAGTTGGAAAAGTTGCAATTTGTACCAAAGATATTAACGTAGGTGAACGAGGAGAAGTAAAAATTGATGGTAAGTTTTGGCTAGCTATTTCATCAGTAGAAGAAGATATCATGATTGATGAGAAAGTAGAAGTTCTTGCTATTGAAGGCGTAAAACTTATTGTTGATAAGATTTCATGAGAGTAGGGTTTTTTAGACGCTTAACTGCCTTTTTAGTAGATACTATGCCAATAATTTTAACATTAAGCTTATTACTTTCTTTATTCGTAGGTGATTTACTAAAATCAGAATATCCAGATTACGAAGAAGATTTCGCGATTTACCAAGAAAATTTAGATATTTATTACAATTCACTTTCATATTTAGGGAAACAAAGAGACATTGAAAAAATAACTCCCGAAGAATATGCAACATCATTGGTAGATTTATTAGTACAACTTGACAATGAAACAATAACTGCTAAAGAATTTATATTAACATCTAAAGATTTAAAAGAACAAAGAGACATCAATACAATAACTTCTGAAGAGTACACTACATTATCAACCGATTTAAGAGAAGACTTCAATACTGTTAACGCGGATTATAGTTCAATGATATTGGCTTATTACCTAAATGTAGTTTTATATTTCTTTATTAGTTATAGCATTATTAATTACTTCTACAATTTAATTTTAAAAGGCCAAACATTTGGACGAAGATTCATGAAAATTGAATTGTATGGTAAAATAACATGGTTCACATTATTATTAAGAGAGTTTTTATGGAAACCTGTTTTTTGGCTTTTCACTTTCTCTGCAGGAATCGCAATAGATATTGGTCTTATCTTGTTTACTAAGAAGAAGAAAACAATTAGAGACTACCTATCTGATACAGAACTGAGATTTACAGGAATAAGTTACCCGTTTTAAAAATAAAATAAGAAAGATATAAGGAGGATTATTATGACATTTGGATATATCGCATTAATTATATTAGGAATATTAATATTAATATTTATTGGTTCAGCATTTACAATTGTTCAACAAGCAAATCGCTTTGTTATTGAAAGATTAGGTGCTTATCACCAAACATTATCAGTGGGATTACACTTCATTATTCCATTCATTGACAGAATTACTAAAAAAGTTTCAATAAAAGAACAAGTAGTGGATTTTCCACCGCAACCAGTTATCACAAAAGATAATGTTACTATGCAAATAGATACAGTTGTATTTTATCAAGTAACAGATCCAAAATTGTTTACTTATGGAGTTCATAACCCTATGAGAGCAATTGAAAACCTTACAGCTACAACATTACGTAATATTATCGGTGAACTTGAATTAGATGAATCACTTACTTCTCGTGATTTAATCAACAGTAGAATGAGAATCATTTTAGATGAAGCAACAGATCCATGGGGAATCAAAATTCACCGTGTAGAAGTTAAAAACATCATTCCGCCAAAAGATATCCGTGAAGCAATGGAAAAACAAATGCGTGCAGAACGTGAACGTCGTCAATCTATTTTAATTGCTGAAGGTGAAAAAAGAGCTGCAATCTTATCTGCAGAAGGCCAAAAAGAATCTCAAATCTTAAAAGCCGAAGGTGAAAAACAAGTTAGAATTAAAGAAGCCGAAGGTAAAGCCCAAGCGATTATTGAAGTACAAGAGGCAACTGCAAAAGGTATTGCAGTAATCAAAAAAGCTGGAGCAGATGAAGCATTCTTACGTTTAGAAGCTTACAAAGCTATGATTGATGTAGCAAACGGCCAATCTAATACATTAATAGTACCTTCTGACTTACAAGGAATTACTGGATTAACAGCTACTATAGCTGAAACAATGAAATTAACAAAAAAATAATTACATTTTAAAAGAGAATCTCTCGAGATTCTCTTTTTTTTGTTTAAAATTCGCAATTTCTAGGTGTTCTAGGAAAAGGAATTACATCTCTAATATTTTCAACACCAGTAATATACATCAACATTCTATCAAATCCAAGGCCAAATCCAGCATGTTTGCAACCACCGTACTTACGGAGATCCAAATACCACCATAAATCTTCCTTAGGAACATTCATTTCATCCATTCTTTTTTCTAAATATTCTAGTCTTTCTTCTCTTTGGCTTCCACCAATTAATTCCCCACTACCTGGAACAAGTAAATCCATAGCAGCTACTGTTTCATTATCGTCATTTAAGCGCATATAGAAGGCTTTAATATCTTTTGGCCAATCAATAACAAAAACTGGACCATCAAAATGAGCAACTAGATACTTTTCGTGTTCGGTCGAAAGGTCTTTTCCATGTTCTGGTTTATTGTCAAATGATTTTTTTGAGTTTATAAGAACATCTATTGCTTCTTTATGTGTGATCCTAACAAAATTACTGGAAACAACTTGTTTTAGCTTATCCAATAATCCTTTTTGTACAAATTTATTAAAGAATTCCATCTCCTTTGGAGCTTTATTTATAACATACTCTATCACAAATTTAACCATGTCCTCAGCTAGTTGCATATCATCGTGGATATCTGCGAATGCAATTTCAGGTTCAATCATCCAAAATTCACTTGCATGAGTAGTTGTATTTGAGTTTTCTGCTCTAAATGTTGGTCCAAATGTGTAAACATCTTTAAAGGCAAGAGCAAATGCTTCAGCTTGTAGTTGCCCAGATACTGTTAAGTTAGCCTTCTTTTGAAAAAAGTCTTTTTTATATTCAATTTCTCCATTTTCATCTCGCGGTATATTTTTTAAATCTAATGTAGTTACTTTAAATGTTTCACCAGCACCCTCAGCATCACTTGCAGTGATTAACGGAGCTGCAACATGTATAAAATCTCTGTCTTGAAAGAAAACATGTATAGCATGATTCAACAAACTTCTCACTCTAAATACAGCTGAAAACAAGTTTGTTCTAGGTCTTAAGTGTGCGTTTTCCCTTAAAAACTCTCTTGAATGTCTCTTAGGTTGTATTGGATAGTTTTCCTGAGAATCGCCGAGCAATTCAATCTGTCTTGATTTAATTTCAAATGGTTGCTTCATTTTAGGAGTGTTCACTAAAATACCAGTAACTTTTATTGAACTACCGACTCTGTATTTTTGAACATCTTTAAAATCATCAAGAAATTCACTTTCATAAACTACTTGAATTGTTTCAAAAAATGTTCCATCATTCAAATCAATAAATCCAAACTCTTTTTGGGCTCGATTATTTCTAATCCAACCATATAGTGTTACTTCTTGTTGATCTAACTCTAAATATTTACTATAGAGTTCTTTTACTGTTGTTTTCAAATTCATCACTCCTTTTTATAATAAAAAACGCCCTCAAACAAACGTTCAAGGACGAAAATATTTCCGCGGTACCACCTTAATTCAAAAGCACTCAATCCTTTAACGCAGGAATACGGATGGTTCTACTTAATTCTTCCATCACTCATGGTGTTATTCATACTTATCTTATAATCTAGCTTTCACCACCCTAGAATCGCTTAATACAGTTTTAAGTATTACTTGTCCAATCATCGTTTATACATATATAGTATCAAATTCATATTAATTGTCAATATTTTCTTACTCTAGTTCCTCTATCCCTAGAGATTCAATATCTTTTACATTTGAAATATCTTTGAATGTTTTACCGATTTTACTGCTTGTTGTATGTATTTCTTTAACGCTTTTTCCAACAGTATCAATGCTTCTTGACAGTTTATCCCATCTTTCTTGATAACGATTAAATTCAACGCCTAATTTAATAAGTTGCTCTTGAATTTCTTTTGAGAATTTGTCACGCTCTAAGTTTTTCAATAATACCTGTACAGTAGTTAGAAAACTCATTAAAGTAGTTGGTGAAGCTATCCATACTTTTCTTTTCTGTGCGTACTCAATAATATCTTGGTGATATGCATTTAGTTCAGCAAATATTGCCTCAGCAGGGACAAACATAACTGCTTGATCGCTAGTTTCATTTGGAATAATATATTTAGATGATATATCATCGACATGTTTCTTTAAATCTGACTTGAATTTCTTTGTTGCTTCATTTCTAAGTGTTTCATTTAAGTCTCGGTCTACCATTCTTTGATAATTTTCTAGTGGAAACTTAGAATCTATTGCTAAATCTCCCATTGGATCAGGGATATGTAATAGTGCGTCTGCAATTTTTCCATTTGATAATGTTACTTGTGTTTTAAATATCTTTTCATTATTCTCTCCAAAAATCGAAACCAAGATGTGATTTAATTGCACTTCTCCGAAAGTCCCTCTGGTTTTTTTGTCTGTTAAAACGTTTTGCAAAGAGACAACATCTGTTGATAACTTCTCTATATTCTTCTGTGCTTCATCTATTTTTGAAAGTCTTTCTACGATGCTGGTAAAGGTTTTGTTAGTTTTATCAAATCCCTCACTTAAGCGGTATTCCACTTTCTTATTGATTCTTTCCATTTGTTCTTCTATCTTTATATTAAGAGCATTAAAACTATCGAGTATATTTTTATTCAATCCTTCTTTAAATTCGTTTAGATCTTTATTTGTCTCTTTATTTCCATCGCCAATTGATTTTTCTAAATACCCTTTTAAGTCTCCATATTCTCTTACAATAGTGGTAGAAATTTTATAGTTTTCTTCCTTAAGATTTTCTTTTATCTCATCAATGATGTTTTCATTGGAGCTATTACCTTTTCTTAAATTAACAATAAGTATAATGATTAAAAGAATAATTGCTACTCCAAGTAGTGATATTATATATATTTCCATCGTTCCACCTCCAATAAATATTATACCATTTTTTACAAAAAAAAGTAGATACTTTCGCAGTATCTACTTTACTTATTCATATTTTTTTACTTTGCCTTTGTACTCAAATAAACTACTTAAAGGTTTGTCACCCAATATGTTTAAAACTCCCTGTGCTAAAAGATTTCCTATGCTAAGTTGCACAATCTTAGGAGATTTTTTAAAGAGTGGTAATTGAATTGTATTAGTACATACAACTTCCACTAAAGGAGAGTTGTTTATTCTATCAATTGC
>CAYYOU010000001.1:12170-20100 GCA_964473425.1 uncultured Candidatus Izemoplasmatales bacterium
ACTAATATCGGCATTGCTCTGAAATTATCAATTGGGATATCGAAGAATCCTTGGATTTGAGCAGCATGTAAATCCATCGCGATAACTCTTGTAGCCCCAGCTACTTCTAACAGATTTGCTACTAGTTTTGCTGAAATTGGTTGTCTAGATTTTGTTTTTCTATCTTGTCTTGAATATCCATAATAAGGCATTATTACGTTAATGTTCTTCGCAGAAGCTCTTTTCATTGCATCAATTGTAATAAGTAATTCCATAATGTTTTCATTTACAGGATCATGAGTTGGTTGAACTAAAAATACATGATGCCCTCTAACTGTCTCTTCTAAATTTACACCGATTTCGCCATCAGCGAAACGTTCTAAATCAATTTTACTAAGTGGAATTCCTGAAAATTTAGAAATTTCTTCCGCTAATTTTCTATTAGCACTTAAACTAAATAATTTTACTTTTACACCTTCTAAGACTGCCATCTAAAAAGACCTCCAATTGAATTTTTATTTATAGTACACGTTACAGTAACATCATACCCCAAAAAAAGCAAAAATAAAATGCAACTTTACAAAAAGTTGCATTTATATGCTGATTTATTCTTCTTCCAGTAAATTATAAGCTTCAATTACTGCAGCTTCGATAGTATTTCGAGTTTCTTGATTTATAGGATGTGCTACATCCTTAAACTCTCCATTAGGCATTTTTCTGCTAGGCATAGCAACAAATAATCCTGCTTTTCCATCGATTATGCGTAATTCATGAACAACAAAACATTCGTCAATAGTTATTGCTGCAATTGCTTTTAAACGGTTCTGCCCATTAAACTTTTTGACTCTAACATCTGTTATATTCATCATACCACCTCGCATTCATGATTTTCCTACTTAAATTATACCACAGGCTAAAAGCGGTTACAATTAATATTTTTTTAGTTAAATTAATGTTATCTAATTTTTGTTAATAATTTAAAATAATCTTCGCTCATTATTTTATACACATGTTGTAGTTTCAATTTATCTTTTGAGACTCCAAAAACAGATGACCCAGAACCACTCATCAAGGCTCCATCTAAACCTAAATCAATCATATCTGACTTTAGTTTTCTAATTTTAGGTTCCATCTCAAAAGCTATGGATTCTAATGAATTATGTAATTCTCTAATCATTAAATCGCAATTGTTGTTATAAATTGCTGAAGTCATATCATTAATTTTACGTTCTTTGATTTCTTCTATTTTAATTTTACTAAATACCTCTTTTGTGCTTATTTTAATATTAGGATAAACAAGTAATATTGGCGTTTTCAACTTGTTTTCTAAGAATACCAATTCTTCTCCTTTACCTCGTGCTATACATAACTTATTATAAATACAGAATGGAATGTCCGCACCTAACTCTATACCAATTTTAGCCATTTCATTAAGTGACATTTTTAATTTCCACAGTTTGTTTAATCCCCTAAAAGTCGCTGCAGCATCAGCGCTACCTCCTGCAAGCCCACCTGAAATTGGAATCTTCTTGTCAATATTGATAGAAACCCCTTGATCAATATTGAATTTAGTTTTCAGGAGTTTCGCTACTTTATATACAATGTTTTCCTCTATACTATCTGTTATCTCTACATTAGAATTTATAATAATCTCATTTGTGTCATTATTTTGGAAAGTTAACACATCAAATAAATCAATAGCTGCCATAACCATTTCTAAGTCATGGTATCCATCAAATCTTTTTTTGACAACATTTAAAAATAAATTTATTTTTGCATAAGCCTTTTCTTTAACCAAATCAATCACCTCGATTGAGTCTTTATGACACACAATCATTTTACCACACTTTAAAAATAAACAAAAAAAACAGAGATATATTCTGTTTTAAATGGTTTTTACATGTTTGAATATAAGATGTCAGATAAGTTAATAAAATCACTCACACTTAGGTTTTCAGCCCTTATTAGAGGATTTAGATCAGCTTGAGAAAGTAAGTCTGCCAATTCCACTTTACTAATCCCATATTTGTTATGGAGATTGTTTACTAGTGTTTTTCTTCTTTGAGCGAAAGACGATCTCACTATCTCATAAAATAATTTTTCAGATAATGGTTTCTTTTCAATGTTTTCTCTTATATCTAGTTTAACAATTGCACTGTCTACATTAGGCGCTGGTATAAAAACCGTTCTCGGAACTTTCAAAGCAATAGTAGCATTAGTTTTGTACTGAATCGCTATGCTTAGTGAGTTGTAATCTTTTGTACTTGGCTTTGAAGTGATTCTCTGTGCAACTTCTTGTTGTGTCATTAAAACCATTTGTTTAATAATGCTGGATTCTTCAATAATCTTTAGAGTTATTGGTGTAGTAATGTAATAAGGTAAATTAGCTACCACAACTGCTTTATCGTATGTTATATTTAGAGCATTTATATCATCATCAATATCACATTTAAGAAAGTCCTTATTTATTATAGTTAATTTCTCATCTGAAAAATTCTCCAATAATATAGGTACTAAATCTTTATCGATTTCATATGCCAAAACGTGTTTGGAATGGCTGATTAAATATTCTGTCAGGCTTCCAAATCCAGGACCAATTTCGACAACCAAAGTGTCTTCTGTTAAATCAGGAATATGTACGATTTTATGCAAGATATTTTGATCAATTAAAAAGTTTTGTCCGAACTTCTTTTTAATGTGAAAATCATGTTTACTTATTGTGCTTTTTGTACTATTAATTGTTCCGATTTTTGACATTAAATCACTTCCCTAATATCTTATTTATCTGTTCAAGTTTAATCCCAAACATGTTCAATTTATTTAATAGCGTTTTGCCATTATTTAAGCCAATTCCCAGTTCTTCTCCTATTACTAATCTGTAATGTTTTGAGTTAGGTTTTCCAATTAAATTTAACTTGTACAAATCACCCAAAGTAATACTTGATTTTATCACTTTTTTTACAATGAAAAATGACTCTAATGCTGTCTGTATTTTTTCACCATTTGCATGCTCAATTCCAACTTTAGTTTTGTTCTTGTTTATACAGTCTTTTTTCTTTAAAAAAGCATGTTTAGTTGGTCCTACATAATCATTAATTATTCTTCTTATTCTCTCCCCTTGAAAATCAGGATCTAAAAATAAAATTATTCCTCGTGTTTCATTTAGTTTTTTCAATTCATTAAGTGTATTATCACTCACTTCGCTACCATTTGTTATGTATACATCAATGTCTTTATAAATAGCCTTTAATTTAGCAAGGTCATGATAGCCTTCAACTACCACAACATCGTTAATTTTATTATTTAATAATGCCATTTTCTTCAAAGTACTCTATCATGTTTCTTAATTCAGTTGGAATCTCGATTTGTTGAGGGCATTTTGGCAAACACTCTCCACAATCAACACAGAAATTAGCCGACATTGAGGCTTTTACAAGGTCGCCATAGGCCCAACTGGTATGGCCAACATTTTCATACATAGCATAACTGTTAAATAATCTAAAGTTCCCTGGAATATTTACTCCATGAGGACAAGGCATGCAATAATTACATGATGTACAATCAACTTTAGATAACGATAAAATTTCTTGTCTCACTACTTTAATTAAGTCTTTATCTGATTCATTTAATGGGATGAAATTATTAAAAGTATTTAAGTTATCTTCAACTTGTTCCATTGTACTCATTCCACTAAGAATTACTTTTACATTTGTAAGAGAACCTACCCATCTAAAAGCCCAAGAGGCAATTGACACTTCTTTATCTCTATCTAGGAATAGTGCTTCAATTTTATCATTGAATTTCACTAATCCTCCACCTTTTACTGGTTCCATTACTATTACAGGTATTCCCTTTTTAGTAAGAATATTATACCCTTCAATTCCTTGTTGATGCTCGACATCCATATAATTCAGTTGTATTTGTACAAAATCCCATTCATATAGGTCTACCCAGAGTTTAAATGCCTCTAGATCATCATGAAAGCTAAATCCAATACGATGTATCTTTCCTTCTTTTTTGTACTTTTCAAGTTTTTCAATGACTTTCATTTCTTCCATTTGAGTTAGTCTTTGTTTATTGACAGCGTGAATCAAATAAAAGTCAAAATAATCTACTCCACATTTTTCAAGTTGCTCATGAAATATTCTATCAATATCTTCTTCAACCTTACAATCCCAAAGAGGAAGTTTATCAGCTAGATAAAAGGTTTCTCTGTCAAAATTAGATATAATATCTCTAACAACAATCTCACTTTTACCTCCATGATAAGGATATGCTGTATCAAAATAGTTTACTCCTTTTGAATAAGCATAATCCATCATTCTTTTTGCTTCTTTTTTATCTATTTCTCCATCAATAGTCGGAAATCTCATACACCCAAATCCTAATAAGGAAGGGTTTTGTTTCGTGCTTTTTATTTTTCTACTTTCCATTATATCACTGTCCTTTAAAGTATTTATCTCTAATTTCGGGTTTAACTGTAATCTCAATAGCTTTTCTTATTACTTCAATGTTTAAATTACCAGAATTGGCTTCTTCCCCATCCATATTCCATTTATGATGATGATCTGTATATATTTTTAGTCTTGAAGTTCTAATTCTTGTAACTCCAGGTAAAACTCTTGGCCCAAATGCAACTGATAAAAAGTAAAGCAAATTGTTAAACAAAGGAATATACCTGTATGTTATAACATCTATTTCTCCATCATCTAATGATGGTTTACTTACGAAATCAAACCCAGCTATTTTTTTTGAATTAACAACCAATATCAATGAAAAGTAGCCTCTAATAGTTCCATGATCATGAACAATCTTTGTCTTCATCATGGGAATAGTGAAAAATTCTTTTATACCTGTTATTAAATATGCAAAATAGCCTAGATACTTTTTAAGCATAGAATCAGTAACATAGGAAATATCAACATATGTTCCTATTGCAGCAACGTATATGAAGTATCCATTATTGCTTTTTGCAATATCCATTTTTACTGATGTTCCTTCAAGAATGATGTCAACAGCCTTTGGTACATTTTTTGGTATTTTTAATGAGCTTGCTAAATCACAAGAAGTTCCCGAGGGAATATACCCAATTTTTGGTTTAAATTTTGAAACAGCTAAACCGTTAATACATTCGTGAATAGTCCCGTCTCCACCAGAAATTACAAGCAAGTCATATTCTTCATTACATGCTGATTTTACCAAGGAAATGGCATGTTTTGGTCTTTGCGTTGCAACTACATCTACTACATATCCAGCTTCACTCAATCTAGAAGTGACATAATCAAGATGATTAACAAAATCTTTTTTACCACTTTCTGGGTTATAAATAATTTGACATCTTTTCATATTCTCACCTACTTATCAAGAAATATTATACCATATATTTTTTTATATAAAAAGACTATGAAACAACTATTCATAGTCTTTTAACAATAATTTGTAGAAATTATTGATTCAATGATTGGGCTGCAGTAATTATAGCTGTATTATATACATCTTGTACATTGCATCCTCTTGATAAATCATTTACTGGATTGTTTAATCCTGCTAGAATTGGACCCATTGCTTCAAATCCACCTAATCTTTGAGCAATTTTATATCCAATATTTCCAGAATTTAAATCTGGGAAAACGAATGTATTTGCCTTTCCAGCAACAGGACTTTTAGGATACTTACTCTTTCCAACGCTTGGAACAAAAGCAGCATCAAATTGCATTTCTCCGTCAATTTCATATCCCGAATTACTTTCTTTTGCTATTTTAGTAGCCAAAGCCACCTTTATACTTTCATCTGTTTCAGCACTACCATTTGTAGAAAAAGACAACATAGCTACTTTTGGAGTAATTCCAAACATTTCTGCAGCTTTTGCACATTCAACGGCAATTTCAGCTAAACTCTCTGCACTTGGATTTGGATTAATTGCACAATCCCCAAAAATGTACTTTTCTTCATCTCTTATCATTAAGAAATACCCAAATGTTCTAGATATCCCTGGTTTTGTTTTTATAATCTGTAAAGCCGGTCTTACAGTGTTAGCTGTAGATTGAGTTGCTCCACTAACTAATCCATCTGCTTTATTCATATATACAAGCATTGTTCCAAAATAATTTCCATCTAGTAGCATTGTTTTTGCAGCTTCAACTGTGGCTTTCCCTTTTCTTCTGTCTACAAAACTATTAACCATTTGATCAAATTCTAAATATTCTAGTGGATCAATTATTTCACAGTTTGAAACATCAAACCCTTTTGGAATATCCTTTCGATTTCCAATAAGGACAGGTATAAGTAATCCTTCTTCCTTTAGTTTCAACGCAGCTTCTAAAATCCTTTTATCCTTTAATTCAGGAAATACTATTTTTAGCCCTTTTCCATGAATTTTTTGTTTTAATTCTTCGATTATGTTTGCCATAAAATCACTCCCAACTAATATAGTTTACAACATATTAATAATTTTTCAATTATTTTTATATAGTTATTATTTTTAAATGAATTATGTTAAAATGATTTCAGGTGATTTTATGAAAAAATTAGATACAATTCTGTTTGATTTGGATGGCACATTAATCGATACAAACGAAATTATAATTAGAAGTTTTGATTCAAGTTTTAAAAGGCATCTTCCAAACTTATCCGTGACAAGGGATACGATATTGACTTTCATCGGGCCAACGTTAGAAGAAACATACTCAAAATATACAGACGACCCTTCTCTTATTTTGGAAATGATAGCTTCATATCGCGAGTTTTATGTCGATTATGAGGTAGGAAACTTTGAAATTTATCCAGAAGTAGAAGAGGTTATAAAAGATTTATCTGCGAAAAGGTATAACTTAGGAATAGTTACTTCGAAGTTTAAAATAGCTGCGTGGCCAAGCTTTACTCATTACAATTTACAAGAGTATTTTGATGTCTTTATTTCTCTTGATGATGTCGAATTTCCAAAACCAAACAAGGAACCAGTGTTAACTGCATTAAGCCATTTCCCTGCTTATAACACCGCTATTATGATAGGTGATAACCAAGGAGATATTATGTCTGGGAAGAATGCCGGTATTTATAGTGCAGGAGTAGAATGGTGCCTTAAAGGAAAAGATCATTTGCTAGAAGTAAAACCTGATTTTATGCTTTCAAGTATGAAGGATATTTATAGAGTAATTAAAGAAATTAATGAGGAGGAATAGTATGGATTGTATTTTTTGTAAAATCGTAGCTGGGGAAATTCCTGCCTACAAAATCTATGAAGACGATAATGTCCTTGCTTTTCTCGATATAACACAAGGAACAAAGGGACACACTCTAATTATTCCAAAAAAACATATAAGAAATGTATACGATTTAGATGAAGACACTATCTTCAACGTTTTTAAAGTAGTCCCAAAGATTTGTAATGCACTAAAAAAAGCTTTTTCGCCTATTGGGTTAAATATAATAAATAATAACGATCAGCCTCTTCAAAGCGTTTTCCACTTCCATGTTCATCTTATTCCTAGATATGAAAATGATGGAGTGAACCTATCTACAATCAATAATTATGAAAAGTTTGATCAGTCTTATTTTGAAACCTTAAAAAGTGAAATATTAAATGAAATGTAAAAGGATTCCCGCTGGAATCCTTTTTTTTATCCATATGTTCAAGAAAACTCCCTGTTCAAGGATATTGATAATATCGTAACTGGGGGATGAATTGTCACAATTTAAAAAATATGTGATATAATAAGATCATGATGATTGATATAACCTAATGCCGAGAATATTAAACTAAACCCCTGTCATAAACTTTTTTTGATAGGGGCTTTTTATGTAGAAAGGATTGATTATATGTGAAATAATGCATTTACATTATATATCCCAAAAATTTTCTAACAATATCCTAAAAGACTAAAAATCAAAGAAAAGATTTGTTATATTAAGAATTTAAAACACTCATCAATAATCATGATGTTATTTGTAT
>CAYYOU010000001.1:20200-38397 GCA_964473425.1 uncultured Candidatus Izemoplasmatales bacterium
TATTTGTATCTATGTAACTCTTCAAATACAAATTACAACCCCTACCTATAATTTAAACGTAGGACTAAGATTTCTATAAAACAATTTAATTAATAAGATACAAGAGGTTGGGACAACCTTGTTAGCTTGATATACTTGCGAACGGTAGTTCGCACAACCCAAGAAGCCCTTTCTTCAAATTGAGTTACTCAATTAAGTGGGGGGAGTGTTCACAAACAGAATAATTCTGTAAACGTCTTAACCATAACTCCTGTTGCACCTTTTTTCTCAGCACTTGCTGTACCGGCGATATCAAGATGAACCCATTTAGTATCTTTTTCAATGAATTCTTCAATGAATGCAGCTGCCGTGCTAGCTCCTGCTAAACGTCCTCCAGTGTTTTTAATGTCAGCTACCTTACTCTCTATCAATTTTCTATATCCGCTAGAAATAGGCATTTCCCATATTTTTTCTCTTGTTTTTATACTTGCTTCATATAATTTATTGTATAATTCTCTGTTGTTTGTAAATGCACCTGTAAATTCATGTCCCAAAGCAGCAACCATTGAGCCAGTTAATGTTGCAGTATCTATTACTTCTTTAGCACCCTCTTTTTGTGCAAACCAAACAGCATCAGCTAAAGTAAGTCGCCCTTCAGCATCTGTTGATACAATTTCAATTGTTTTTCCACTAGCTGCAGTTAAAATATCATCGGGAACAATAGCTCCATCACCTATTCTATTGTCTGTAGCGGCTACAATCGCCATTACATTAGCTTTTAACTCAAGTCTTGAGATTGCCTCAATTGCACACAATACAGCAGCAGACCCAGCCATATCCACTTTCATTCCAGGCATACTAATTGGAGTTTTTAAAGAATACCCACCTGTATCATACATAACACCTTTACCTACTAAAGCAGTCGGATTTTCAAATTTATCTAATCCTTGATATTTAACTTGAATTAACTTTGGTTCATCTGAGCTACCTTTATTAACTCCTAAATAAGCTCCCATATTCATTGCTTCAATTTCTTTTTTATTAAATATTCTTGTTGTGATATAATTGTTTTTCTCTAATTTTATTGCATATTCAGCTAAATCAGATGCATTCAAATAATTATAAGGTGTATTCAATAAATCACGAGCATGATTCATACAATCTCCAAATACATATCCTTTTTTTAATGCATCAGATATTTTAGTTTCTCCGTAATAGAAGAAGTCTTTGTTTTTTTGCTCTTTTTTAGATTTAAATTTATCGAAAACATAGTTTTCAGTAAGAATAATTTCAGATAAATCTTGTATGTTTTTTTGATAATTACTGTTTTCAAAAGTATCAACTAAGATGCAATTATTCCCTTCTAATTTTGCGATGTTTTTAAATATTTTCAATCGCTTTTCTTCATCAGCTAAATCTTTAAAATTTACTATGTGGACTTTCTTTGCAGCTAGTTTATCCAATGTATGAATAGTGGTAAATGGCTTTGTTGATAGCTCTTCAATTTTACCACCTAATGTTTTATTAATCTTTTTAACTAACCCATTTGACAAGTTATTTGTTATAACTAAATTGTTTTTTTCTTCTTTTAACTTAAAATCTTTTTGGGTTCTGATATTAATATTCATAATTCCTCCTAGTTAATAATTTTAGTTTTCATATATGGTAATAAGATCCCTGGAACAATTATCGTTCCGTCTTTTTGTTGATAGTTTTCTAGTATTGCTACAACAGTTCTTCCAACAGCTAATCCCGAACCATTTAATGTATGTACAAACTCTGGTTTATCATCTTTACTTCTTTTAAACTTAATGTTTCCTCTTCTAGCTTGATAATCTTCTGCATTGGAAATGCTTCCAATTTCTTTATATGCATTAATTGATGGAAGCCATACCTCTAAATCAAACGTTTTTTTCATTGAAAATCCTAAATCACCAGAACAAAGTTGTACAACACGGTAAGGAAGTTTCAATAATTTAAGTACTTTTTCACTATTTAATAGCATTTTGTCTAGTTCTTTATATGAACTTTCCGGTGTAGTAAATTTAATCAACTCCACTTTATTGAATTGATGTAATCTAATTATTCCCCTTGTATCTCTTCCCGCACTACCAGATTCTTGTCTAAATGCTGTAGTAAATGCGGCATATTTAATTGGTAATTGCTCTATACTTAACATTTCATCTCTATGCATGTTTATTGATGGCACTTCTGCAGTTGGATTAAGATATAAATCTCTTTTATCAACTAACTTGAATGCATCTTCTTCAAATTTAGGAAATTGTCCGGTCGCAACCATTGATTCTCTGTTTACAATGTATGGTGGTAATAATTCTGTATACCCGTGTTCGAAAGTATGAAGATCTGTCATAAAATTTATCAGTGCTCTTTCCAGTCTTGCACCAAGTCCTTTGTAAACAACAAACCTACTTCCTGATATTTTACTAGCTCTTTCAAAGTCCAAGATATCTAGCTTTGTAGCCAATTCCCAGTGTGGTAAAGGCTCAAAATCAAAAGTAGGAATTATTCCTTCTTTTTTTATTTCAACATTTTGAGAATCATCTATTCCTATTGGAGTATCAACGTGTGGTATGTTAGGAGTTTTGAGAAGACTTTCAGAAATAAACTGTTCAATATTTCTTAATTCTTCTTCAAATTCTTTAATTTCAATCCCAATATTTTCTACATTTTTAAATAACTCAGAAGCGTCTTTTCCTTTTCTTTTGTAGAGTCCTATTTTCTTGCTTGTTTCATTTCTAAGAGCTTTTATTTTTTCAACTTGAATAATAATCTCTCTTCTTTTTTTATCTTGTTCTACAACATCTCGCAAGTAAGAGAAATCTCCCCCTCTTATATTTAACATTTTAATACAAAATTCTGTTTTCTCTTTTATTAATTTGATATCTAACATTTCTGTTTCCTCCTTAAAAAATATAAAAATCGCCCTATAATTAAGGGCGATTTAATTTCGCGGTACCACCTTATTTAGGGATTTCCCCTATCTTGATAGTTTTATAACGGGTACAAACCGGGAACTATTAATTCCACTCAAAGATAGATTTCATACAATACCTTTGTTAGTTTCCACCACCACTAACTCTCTTTAAAAGATATTTATATTACTTATTCTCTTCAGCTTTTTCTTGTCTTGATAATACCAAAATGCACTTACTTTGTCAATAAATAAAAGGATTTTTGGAAATTTATATCTATAAAAAAACAGATACATTTTGTATCTGTTTTTAAAGTTAATTATTCAATCTTTTCTTCTACAACTACTTCAACTGGAGTAATTTCTTCTACTTGTTCAATTTCTTCTTCAATTTCTGTTTTAGGCACAATTGCAATAGTCGCTACTTTGTGGCCTTCATTCAGTTTGATTAAGCGGACTCCTTGAGTTGATCTTTTTGAAGTTGCGATTTGCTCAATTGGAACTCTAATAATCATTCCTTTGGTTGTTGTAATAATTAGGTCTTCATCCCCAACAACACTTTTAAGCTTAGCAAGGTTTCCATTTTTTTCAGTAATGTTAAGTGTTTTAACACCTTTTCCACCACGGTTTTGTTGTCTATATTCATCTACTATCGTTCTCTTACCATAGCCATTTTCCGTTACAACAAGAATTTGATTTTTTTCTTCTGTTACAATTGTAAATCCTACAACTTCAACAGGTTCACTAATTAGTATTCCTCTAACTCCACTTGCTACACGTCCCATATGACGAGCTGTAGTTTCACTAAATCTAATTGCTTTTCCGTTTGAAGCTCCAATGATTACATCTCTTGTACCATCAGTTAATCTAACAGCAAGTAACTCATCACCTTCTCGAAGGTTAATAGCTTTTATACCTGATGTTCTAATATTTTTAAAATCTGAAACCGGAGTTCTTTTTACTACTCCGCGTTTTGTTGCAAAGAATAAGAAGTTTTCACTCTCAAAATCATCTATTTTGGCAACAGCAGCTAAGGTTTCTCCATCATCTAAGTTAAGCAAGTTTACTATTGGTAATCCTTTTGACGCACGACCATAGTTAGGCATTTTATACCCTTTCATTTTGTAAACTCTACCTAGATTTGTAAAGAATAATATGAAATCATGAGTTGAACAGCTAATTAAGTGTTCAACAACATCATCTTCGTGTGTTTTAATTCCTGTCATTCCTTTTCCACCACGATTTTGAGATTTGTAAATTCCTGTATTCATACGTTTACAATATCCGCTTGACGTAATAGTTATCATGATATCTTCGACTGGAATTAAGTCTTCATCTTCAACGTCTAAATCAATTGATAGACTAATTTCAGAACGTCTTGGATCTGAGAATCTGTTTTTAATATCTGTCAATTGTTCTTTAATAATTTCTAATTTTTTATCTTCATTTGCTAAAATAAATTCAAGATTTTCAATTGTCAAAGCTAATTCTGTCAATTCATTTTGTAATCTTTCTCCTTCAAGACCTGATAATCTTCTTAAACGCATCTCTAAGATGGCTTTGGTTTGTTCTAAAGTAAGATTGAATCGATCTATCAATTGTTGCTCAGCATCGTCATAAGAAGCTCTTATAGTTTTAATAACTTCATCTATATTTTCAAGTGCAACTAATAGTCCTTCTAAAATGTGAGCTCTTGTTTTTGCTTTTAATAGCTCAAATGCAGTTTTTCTAGTTAATACTACTATTTGATGATTAACATAGTGAACTAGTGATTCTTTTATTGGAAGAACCTTTGGTTGATTGTTAACTAGTGCTAACATGTTAATTCCGAATGTTGTTTGTAAAGGAGTATATTTGTATAAGTTATTTAATATTACTTCAGCATTTACATCTCTTCTGAGCTCAATAACTACTCTAATACCTTTACGATTTGATTCGTCTCTTAAATCTGTAATTCCTTCTATTCTTTTCTCTTTTGCTAGTTCAGCTATTTTTTCAATCAAGCGTGATTTATTAACTTGATATGGTATTTCTGTTACAATTATTGATTTTTTACCCGCTCTTGTTTCAATAATTTCAGTTTTAGCTCTTACTTTAATAGAGCCATTTCCCGTCTCATATGCTTTTCTTAATCCTGTCATTCCCATGATTGTTCCACCTGTTGGGAAATCCGGACCTTTTATAAACATCATTAGCTCTTCCGTAGTGATTTCATTATTATCAATATATGCTAAAATTCCATCAATTACTTCCCCTAAATTATGAGGTGGGATGTTAGTAGCCATACCTACTGCTATACCTGTAGAACCATTTACTAATAAGTTAGGAAATTTTGCAGGTAAAACTGAAGGTTCTCTTTCTGATCCATCATAATTATCAACAAAATCAATTGTATCTTTGTTTATATCCAACAACATTTCAGAAGCTAATTTATGCATTTTTGCTTCTGTATAACGCATTGCTGCAGCTCCATCTCCATCTATTGATCCAAAGTTACCGTGTCCATTAACAAGGGGATATCTATAGCTAAATAATTGAGCCATTCTTACCATTGCGTCATATATTGCTGTATCTCCATGTGGATGGTATTTCCCCATTACGTCCCCAACAATACGTGCTGATTTCTTATATGTTTTTTCTGGCCAAACCCCTAGTTCAGCCATTCCATATAAAATTCTTCGATGTACTGGTTTTAACCCATCTCTAACATCTGGTAATGCTCTTGCAACGATAACGCTCATAGCATAACTTAAGAATGACGTTTTCATTTCAGTGGTAATATTTATGTCTTTAATTTTATCAAATTGAGTAATTTGTTCATCCATGTTTGTCATCCTCCTATACATCTAAATTTTGGACATATAATGCATTAGTTTGAATAAATTCACGTCTAGGAGCAACATCGTCACCCATCAACATACTAAATACTTCATTTGCCTCAATAGCGTCTTCTAATGTGACTTTTAATAATGTTCTTGTGTTTGGGTCCATTGTTGTATCCCAAAGTTGTTCAGCATTCATTTCTCCAAGTCCTTTATATCTTTGAATTGTAGCTCTAGGTCCAAATTCAGCTAGTAATGGTTCTAATTGATCATCAGTATAGGCATATTCAATTCTTTTACCTTGCTGAACTTTAAATAGTGGAGGTTGTGCAATATATACATACCCCATTTCAATAAGAGCTCTCATATGGCGGAATAAGAATGTTAATAATAATGTGCGTATATGTGCACCATCAACGTCCGCATCGGTCATGATAATGATTTTATGATATCTTGCATCTGCAATGTTAAATTCATCTACAATTCCTGTTCCAAATGCTTGAATCATTGATAATATTTCTTTATTTCCTAAGATTTTATCTAATCTTGCTTTTTCAACATTTAATACTTTACCTCTTAATGGTAATATGGCTTGAAATTCAGAATCTCTACCTTGTTTTGCACTACCACCAGCACTGTCCCCTTCGACAATATATATTTCTGATCTTTTAGGGTCTTTTGTACGGCAATCTGCTAATTTAGAAGCAAATCCTAGTCCATCTAATGGCGATTTACGTCTTGTAGCTTCTCTTGCTTTTTTTGCAGCTAATCTAGCACGTGATGCCATTAATGCTTTTTCTATTACTATTTTTGCGTCATTAGGATTTTCCATTAAATAACGATCTAATCCATCACTTAAGATACTTCCCACTATTTTTCTTACTTCTGTTGATCCTAATTTTGATTTGGTTTGTCCTTCAAATTGAGGATCAGGGTGTTTTACACTAATAATACATGTTAACCCTTCTCTTGTGTCATCCCCAACAAACGATTCATCTTTTTTAAACATGTTGTTGTTTTTACCATAGTTATTTAGAACTCTTGTTAATGTCATTCTAAATCCTTCTTCATGTGTTCCACCTTCAATATTGTTAATATTATTAGTGAAACTAAAGATGTTTTGTGCATAACCTGTGTTATATTGCATCGCTATTTCTACTGTTATATTGTCTATTTCACCTTCACTAAAAATAACATCTTGATGTAACACATCTGAAGAACGGTTTAAATACTTTACATATTCACTTATTCCGCCTTCATACATGTAAGTATGTAAAATATGTTCAGTAGGTCTTAAATCGTTAATTTCTATTGATACTCCTCTATTTAAAAAGGCTAATTGTTGAACTCTATTTCTAAGTAGTTCATATTCATATACATTTGTTTCTTTAAAAACTAATGTATCTGCTTTAAACCAAGTAATAGTACCTGTTTTATCGCTTGGTCCATGATCAATTACTTTAGTTACAGAAAAACCATACTCATATCTTTGAGTATATTTTCTTCCATCTTTGTGAATTTCTACATCCATAAATTCACTTAAAGCATTTACTACACTTGCTCCAACCCCATGAAGCCCTCCAGAAACTTTATATGATTTATGATCAAATTTACCCCCAGCATGTAATGTAGTTAAAATTGTTTCAACTGCTGGTAATCCTGTTTTAGGGTGAATATCTACAGGAATCCCACGTCCGTCATCTTCAACTCTTATGATGTTATCTGGTAAAATTTCTACTTTAATATATGTAGCCACTCCAGCTAAAGCTTCATCTATTGAATTATCAACTATTTCCCATACTAAATGGTGTAATCCTCTTGGTCCTGTTGAACCAATATACATCCCAGGTCGCTTTTTAACCGCTTCTAGTCCTTCCAATATTTGAATATTACTTGAATCATAACTTCTATTCATTGTTTTCACTCTCCTTGATTAGCCCATTTTCTATCTTGAATATTTTATAATCTTTAATTTTTGTTAAATTAATACTTTTTATTTCTGTTGAAGTTATAAAAGTCTGTGTTTTGTTTTGAATATAATCTATTAAATTATTTTGTCTATCTTCATCCAATTCACTCAACACATCATCTAACAGTAATACAGGATAGTCGTTTTTATAATCAAATATAAAATCTATTAATGCTAGTTTTACTGATAATACAGCTGTTCTCATTTCTCCTTGCGATCCGTGAGTCTTAACATAATTATCTTTTAAATAGAATTCAATATCATCTCTATGTGCACCTATATTTGTTGTTCCTGTAATAATATCGTACTTATATTTACTAACAAATTCTTTTTTATAATTTGATTCAACACTTGGTAAGTACTTAACAACCAAATTATCATTCAAATTTGAAAGCTTTTTATATATTTCATTTGTGTATTTGTTTATTTTAATTAAAAACTCTCTTCTATCTTTTACAACTTCTTCTAAATAGCTAATTAACTGATCTGTGAGTATATCAAGCAAAAGCATGTCTTTTTCTTTGCTGTTTTGCATTGATTTTAATAAGTCATTTCTTTGTTTAAGTACTTTTTTATAGTTTTGAAGAGAATATAGGTAACTTTTTGAAATTTGTCCTATCTCCAAATCAAGGAATTTTCTTCTTGTTTGGGGATTTCCTTTAATTAAATCAAGGTCTTCAGGAGCAAACATTACAACGTTTAATATTCCAATATATTCACTTAGTTTTTCTAATTCAATTTGGTTGTATTTTGCTTTTTTACCTACTTTTGAAATAACTATATCTAATTCTATATCTTTGCCATTCAAATTGATTAGGGAACTAATTTTAGAGTACTGAGCCCCAATTTTAACTACGTCTCTGTCTTTATTTACCTTATGTGACTTGGTAAGTCCTAATATATATAGCGATTCAAGTATGCTTGTTTTCCCTTGTGCATTTTTTCCAATAAAAATATTAGTATAATTACTAAACTCAGAATTCAATTGTTCATAATTTCTAAAAGACTCTAATTTTAGAGTTTTAATGAACATTATTTACCAATTCTATATTCTCCTATGCCTTTAATTAAAACTTTATCACCAGGGTATAATTTTTTTCCTCTTCTAGCTTCTAAAATATCATTTACATATATTTTATATTCGGCTAAAATTGCTTTTACCATTCCACCTGAAGATACGATATTTGCATACTTGATAAATTGGCCCAAAGTTATGTATTCACTACTAATATTTATTTTTTCCACAAAGTCACTTTCTTTCATATATATTATTATTTATATTATATAATAAAGATAACTATAATACAAGTTTTGAGGGCAATTAAATATAAAAAAAAAGCCCCACGGGCTTTTAAATTTATTCAGTTCTAACTGGAAGAATTAGTTGTAGCATATTTTCATCATAATCACCTTTAATTATAAACGGTCTTATCTCTCCGGTAAAGTTAATTGAAATCTCACTAGAATTGAAAATTTTAAGAGCATCAAGGATATATTTTGAACTAAATGCTATTTTAATTGGAGTTCCAATAATTTCATCAACAGGATAAACTTCTTCTAGTACTTTTCCTATTTCTGGACTATTTGAAGTAATTTCAACAATGTTATCTTGTCTTAAATTTAACTTAACAATTGCATTGTTTCCATCTCTACTTGACAATAGACTTGCTCTTTCGATTGCAGTTGATAAATTTTCTTTGTTAAACTTAATAACGATTGGAAATTCAGTTGGAATTAGTTTTGAAGTTTCTGGATAATTTCCTTCAAGTAATCTTGATTGGAATAATAAACTTCTATATTTAAATAATATTTTTGATTGATCAAAATGTAATTCAACCATTTCGTTATTGTTTTCTAACACTTTTAATAATTCGTCTAAACTACGGCCTGGAACAATGATATTAAGCGGTTCATAAACTTCACTTAATTCAATTTGTTTTTGACTTAAACGATAACTATCTGTCGCGATTGCTATTAATTTATTTCCATCAATTTTGAAATTAACCCCTGTTAAAATAGGTCTGTTTTCAATAGAAGATGTTGCAAAAGCTGTTTGTCTAATTATTGTTTTTAAAGTACGAGTATTTATTTTAATAGATTTTACTTTTTCACTAAATTCTAATTCAGGATAATCATCAATATCCATCATATTTAATGTGATATCAGATCGATCTGCTTCAATTCTAATCATATTATCAACAACTGAAGATAAAGAAACTTTTAAACCATCTAATTTTCTGATTATTTCTACAAAATATTTGCCTGGTATTAATACTGAACCTTGTTTTTTTATTGCTAAACTAGGATCTTTGATTGTTAACTTGATAGCAATGTCTGAATTACTAGTTGTAATTACTAAGTGATCCTCAAGCACATCTAATTTAATACCCTGTAAGGCAGGATTTGGTGTTTTATTTGATAATGCTTTTTGAGCCACTATCAAATTGTTAAGTAAAATGTCTTTATTAATTTGAAAATTCATAATACCACCTCTTTAATTAATTATTATTTTAGTTATTATTATTAGTGTAGTGTGGAAATGTGGAAAGAATCAAAAAACTATAAATATTATACCATATAATTGGGTTAAGAGTGTATTTATTTTTAGTTTTCTCCACATTTTATCTTAAGTTTCTCCACATCTCTTTTAACATCTTTGTCCATTTCCATTTCGTTTGTTATTTTCTCAACGGAATGCATTACAGTTGAATGATCGCGATTATTAAAATAAGTTCCAATTTTTTTATAAGGAATATCATACATTGTTTTAATTAAATACATTGATACTTGTCTAGGAAAGACATATTTTGATGTTCTTTTTTTAGATATTAAATCACTTGTTGAAATGCGATAATAGTCACTAACAATGCTGAGTATGTTGTTTATTTTATTCTCGTTTAAGAATTTTCCATTTGTATGAGGTTTAACTAAATTTTCTAAAGCTAAAGTTGCATTTTTAACAGTAAAATCTAAATTAAATGCAGTACAGTAGAATAACACTCTTTTTAATGCACCTTCTAATTCTCTTACATTATTGTCAAATACGCTTGCTATATATTCGATTACATCATTAGGAATTAGTGATGAATCTGATGTTTCAGCTGTTAATTTTTTTTGTAATATTTTTATTCTGTGGTCTAAGTCTGGGCGATTTATATCAACAGTTACTCCCCATTCAAACCTAGATGTGAGTCTAGACATAACATCTTTTAACTCACTTGCACTCCTATCACTTGTTATTACTATTTGTTTTTGAGTTCCGTGTAATGTTTCAAACAATTTAAAAAACTCAATTTGAGATTTCTCTTTTTTTGCTAAAAATTGAATATCATCAATAAGTAAAACCTCTACATCACGGTATTTTTGGTTGAATTCATCAAATTTTCTCTTACTAGCTAATCTAACATATTCTTCCACAAATTGATCAGTTTTAACATACATAACCTTTTTATTCATGTCTCCTTCTAATATATAATTACCTACACACTGCATTAAGTGAGTTTTTCCAAGTCCAACATCACCAAAAATATAAAGTGGGTTTGCAACTACTCCAGGTTGATCAGCTACCTTTATTGCACTAGTATATGCTAACCTATTACTATTACCTACTACAAAACTATCAAAGGTATAACTAGCATTTAAATTTCCTTGTAGATACCTGTTGTCTGAACTTTGATTTGGTTCAGTAATGGAGAATTCTCTTGAATCAGATAATTCAGCACTTGCCTGTTCTTCAGTCATAACTCTAAATTTATATATTTCATCAAATTTTGTCTTTAAATAGCGGTTTAACTTATTTAAATATAACATTTCAATTCGTTTTTTTATAAAGTCATTTGGTGCTACAATATAGATAT
Source organism: uncultured Candidatus Izemoplasmatales bacterium (assembly GCA_964473425.1). Taxonomy (GTDB): domain Bacteria; phylum Bacillota_I; class Bacilli_A; order Izemoplasmatales; family Izemoplasmataceae; genus JAFGXW01. The sequence continues at coordinate 31,760 of CAYYOU010000001.1, forward strand.
AATTATTTATAACCTTAAAAACAGTATTTACAGGTTCGAAAATATCTGCAAACACCACTTCTTCTAAATCTTTTTCTAATTCTTCTTTAATTTCATCCCATATTTTACTGTATTTTTCCATGATGTTCTCCTTGAATTTAGATACAATAAATATAACATATTTTTTTCACAAAAAAAAGCAAATAGTTTCCCACAAAAATTGTGGAAAAATAAATATTTTACAAATAATCCACCTTAGTCCACAAAAATTTAAATGGCTAAACAAAGAGGGGGTAACCATTTACTAACATTTCCACAATCTAATTATTAACATTATGCACATTTCCACATTTAGCTATATTGAAAACTAATAATAAAGCCGTTATTTAGTGGGGATAACTTTTTTTAAAAAATAGTGATTTAAATTTATTTTAATATTAGGGTTGACACACATTTTTATTGCATATATAATTGTATAGCATGGTTTTCCGCATAAGAAGTAGGAGGTGTTGATGTATGCCAAAAAGAACATATCAACCAAATAAACGAAAAAGAGCAAAGACACACGGATTCATGGAAAGAATGAGTTCTCCAACTGGGAGAAGAGTATTAGCAAGAAGAAGAGCCAAAGGACGTAAAAAATTAACTGTATCAGATGAATAGAAATTAGCCATCATATAATATTATATATAACCCTGAAACCACTTGAAAAAATATAATAATATGTATTTTTTCAAGTGGTTTTTAATTTATAGTAGGTGATACAGTGAAAAAAGAGTACAGAATAAAGAAAAGCAGTGAGATCGAAATGATTGTTAAATATAAACAAAGTAGAGCAAATAAACTCTTTGTTATATATAAAAAGGAAAACCGTGGGAATACTCATTTTAGATTTGCTGTTAGTGTTTCAAAGAAATTTGGAAACGCTGTAGAAAGAAACAAAATAAAGAGACAAGTAAGAGAAATAATATCCAAATTGGATATTATTAGTATTTTTGATGTATTTGTTGTGGTTAGAAAGGATTCCAAAGTGGTGTCTTTTCAAGACAAGAAAGAATCAATAACATCATTAATTAACAAACTAAAAATATTAGAGGTGAAAAAATGAAAAATTCAACAAGAATTCCATTATTATTGTTCACTTTTGTTATCGTATTATTTCTTAGTGGGTGTAATACAGCAGAAATGTATTCATCTCCTGTTGGAATTGAAGGTGGAGTAGGATGGGTTCAATGGATAGTTGAACAAATGTCTGATTTAACTTTTTGGATTAGTAATTCCACTAATGGATATTACTTTACAGGACTAATTGCTGTAACATTATTAGTAAGAACAGCAGGATGGCCAATTTATTCAAAAAGTAATGCAATGACAATGAAAATGCAACAAGCTCAACCTGAGTTAGACAAAATCAAAGAAAAGTATCAAGGGAAATCAGATGAGACTGCACAAAAGAAAATGCAAGCAGAAACTCTTGAAGTCTACAAGAAGTACAATATAAATCCTTTAGGATGTTTACTTCCTTTCTTACAAATGCCAATATTCATCGCAATGTATCAAGTTGTAAGAAGAATACCACTTTCAAACGGAATGATAGAGGGAGTAGTAGTAGCTGGAGTACGAGATTTTACTGATTTGAAATACTCATTTTTATGGATACCAGATTTAGGAAAAGCTGATCCTTACTACATTTTACCATTCTTAGTTGGTGGATTAATGTTCTTATATCAAAGATATTCTATGAAAAAACCAGAGTATTTAAGTAATAAAAAATATCAAACTAGCAAAGGATCTCAATCAGAAAAAACAATGAAAATGATGTCATATTTTATGGTAATCATGTTAGTAAGTATCGCATGGACTAACGCTGGAATAGCTTTATACTGGATAGTTGGTAATGCATACCAATTCTTACAAACATATTTAAACAGAAAATCAAATTTCAAGAAAATGAAAGAACAAAAATCAATAGTATAGAAGGTGTATTATGAAAAAGATTGAATTTGAAATAAAGTCTTTAAATGATGCATTAGAATATGCATCAAAAGAGTTGAGAATAAACAAAGAATTAATAGAAATAAATGTTCTTGAAACAAAAAGTGTTTTAGGATTTAAAAAGATGCATTTAGTTGAAGCAGTTGTAAATGTAAATCCCGCAGAAATAGGATACAAAACACTCAAAGAATTATTTGAGAATATGGATTTGGATGCTCAAATTGAAATGAAAGTAAGAAATGAAAGAGAAATTTCATATACAATTAATACATCTGAAAACCCACTATTAATAGGAAAAAACGGGAAAACACTCGAAAATATTCAATTCTATGTTAGAAACATTATTAACTTATATAGTGAAGAACATTTGATTGTATTAGTTGATATTGGTGGATACAAAGAAAACAGAAAAAAACAGCTAGAAATTTTAGCTACTAAAACTGCAAAAGAAGTTGCAAGAACAAGAGTAGAAGCAAAATTATATCCAATGAACGCGTATGAAAGAAGAATTATTCATACAAAACTTTCTGATTGGAGAGATGTTTCAACAATTTCAGAAGGCGAAGGGCACGACAGACACTTAGTTATTAAACCAAAGAGGCGATAAGTATGAAATTAGTTGTGGGTCTAGGTAATCCTGGAAGAAAATATAAATCTACAAAACACAATATTGGATTTATGTGTTTAGATTTATATGCAAAAGAAAACAACTTTAAGTTTAAAAAAGAGAAAAAATTTAGCGGGGAAACGCTAAAAATAGACGATTTAGTTTTGCTGAAACCTCATACTTTTATGAATCATTCAGGGCAGAGTATCAGACAAGTTATGGATTTTTACAATATTGATGTAGAAGATATTTTAATAATTCATGATGATCTCGATTTGCCGTTTGGAAAAATAAGATTAAGAGAAAAAGGAAGTTCAGGCGGGCATAATGGAATTAAATCAATTTTCTCACATATTAAGTCTGAAGATTTTAAAAGAGTAAAAATAGGGATTGATAAGAACCCTTTATATGAAATAACTGATTATGTATTAAGCTCATTATCTAAAAAAGAAAAAGGCTTAATAGAACCAATACTTACCCAAGTGGTAAATATTATAAATGATTTTAGTAATGATGTAGATTTTGTACAATTAATGACTAAAAATAACTAAGCCATTTATGGCTTTTTTATTTGATTTTAAATATATGTTGTGCTAAAATATTGTTAGAAATAAGCGGACCCCCCACTACTCGGGATTCGCTATAAGTGCGTGGTGATATAATGAATAAAATACTAAATTATCTTTCAAAAACAGCTTATTTTAAGGATTTATTAACTAAATTTAAAAACAATGATGATCTTCAAATCACTAATACGAATGATAATATTAGTCTTTTAATATTGCTTTATTTGTTTAATACATATAACAAGAATATATTGGTGGTTACTCCAAATTTATATAATGCTCAAAAAGTCTATGATGAGTTAGTTAATTTAGTAGACGATAATTTTTTAGGGTTTTTCCCTCAAGATGAATTCGTTACAACTGAAATGCTCGCAGTAAGTGAAGAATTTAAGTTTGAAAGAATTAATACCATCAAGAAAACAATGGATAACAAAAAGAATATAGTTGTAACAAATACTACTGGATTACTGAAATATGAACTTCCTAAAAGCAAATGGGAAAACGCCCAAATTAAACTTTCTAAAGGTGATGTGTTAGATTTAACTAAAATTGCAAGAGTATTAGTATCTTACGGATACAAAAGAGGTTTAACTGTTGAAAAACAAGGAGATTTTAGTTTAAGAGGAAGCATTTTGGATATTTATCCATCTACAGAATCAAAACCACTTAGAATTGATTTCTTTGATGATGAAGTAGATACAATTAGATTTTTTGATGTAGAAACTCAAAGATCTACTGTCCAAACTAAAACATGTAGTATTTTACCTGTAAACGAGTTTTTCTACTCTGATGATGAGTTTAATGTAATAAAATCTAAAGTCGTTGGTATCATTGAAAAACAAGGATTAAATGAGAAAACGAACACGAGATTAAACGAAGATATAACAAATTTAGAAAACCGCAATGATGTAGATAAACTATTTAGATATTTAACATTTCTAGATGAAGATTCAGAAACAATCATCGATTATATGGATAATCAAGTTGTTGTTTATTGGGATTACAAGAGAGTAAAAGAAAACTATCAAGATATAGTAAGAGATATTAGCGATTGGTATGACTCTATAGGAGATTATGCAAGTGTCGGATTTGATTTGATAAAGGATATTAACTACATATATAGTGGTAAATCCCTGTATTTAAACGTTTTTGGGGGACATAACAAGACTAAAGAATCATTCGATATTAAAGCAAAAGAACCGGTTGTATACAATAACAACATTCATATGGCAATCAGTGATTTTAAGAAATATCATCATTATGTAACTGTAATTGTAGCTTTTAACTCAATGAAATCACTAAAAAAGTTTGTCGAGTTAATTGATGAAAAAGTAAAATACACAATAATTGGGGAAAAAGACGATATACAAGAAAAAAGAATAAATCTATTAGTTCAAGACAATGCTATTAAATTTGAGCTATTTAATATTAATACCATTGTTTTAACAGAAGAAAACTTATTTAAACAAAACGAACTTAAAAAAGTTAAACACAAGTCTGCTATAAAAAATGCTAAGAAGATTACATCTATTGAAGAACTTAAAAAAGGAGACTATGTAGTTCATTACGATCACGGAATTGGAAGATTTTTAGGAATTGAGACAATGACAATTGGGGAAAACACTAACGATTACATTTTTATTCAGTATAGAGGAGACGATTCTCTATACATTCCTGTTGAAAATATTAAATTGATTCAAAAGTTCATTGGTAGTGAGAGTATTAAACCTAAGTTAAATAAACTAGGTAGTGCTGATTGGGCAAAAACCAAACAGAGAGTAAGAAAAAGAATTAAAGATATTGCCGATAAACTCATAAAACTTTATGCACAAAGAGAAGAAGCAAAAGGCTTTGCTTTTAGTGAAGATAGTGGGTTACAGACAGAATTTGAAGCAGATTTCATATATCAAGAAACGGCAGACCAAATAACAGCGATTGAAGATGTTAAAAGAGACATGGAATCCTCTATGCCAATGGATAGATTACTATGTGGGGATGTTGGGTATGGTAAAACAGAAGTTGCCCTAAGAGCATCTTTTAAAGCTGTTTTAGATAACAAACAAGTTGCTTACCTAGCGCCAACTACAGTGCTTACCCGCCAACACTACTACACATTTAAAGACAGATTAGATCGACATGGAATAAGAGTAGAATTACTAAACAGATTTATAACAAAATCAAAACAAAAGAAAATCCTTCATGATATAAGAATCGGTACTGTTGATATAGTCATCGGAACTCATAGATTATTATCAAAGGACATGATTTTTTCTGATCTAGGGTTATTAATAATTGATGAAGAACAAAGATTTGGTGTTGAACATAAAGAAAAGATAAAAGAAATAAAAGTAAATATAGATGTATTATCTTTAAGCGCAACGCCTATCCCTAGAACATTACAGATGGCAATTATGGGAGTTAAAAGCATGAGTTTACTGGAAACACCTCCTGCAAATAGGTATCCCATTCAAACATATGTATTAGAAAGAAACGATAATATTATTAGAGATGCTATTGAACGGGAATTGGCTAGAAGCGGACAAATATTCTATCTTTACAATAGAGTAGAAGATATCAACATTGTTGCTAATAAAATACAAAGATTGGTTCCAGAAGCTAGAGTTTGTTTTGCTCATGGGAAAATGAGCAGGGTTGAACTTGAAAATGTAATTGAATCCTTCTTAGACAAACGTTTTGATGTTTTAGTCTCTACTACAATCATTGAAACAGGAATAGACATACCAAACGCAAATACACTACTTATTCATGATTCTGATCGATTAGGACTATCTCAACTTTATCAAATTAGAGGTAGAGTTGGAAGAAGTGACAAAATTGCATATGCCTATTTAATGTTTAAAAAACATAAACAACTAAGTGAAGAAGCAGTAAAAAGATTAAAGGTAATAAAGGAATTCACAGAACTAGGAAGTGGCTTCAAGATTGCCATTAGGGACCTTTCTATAAGAGGGGCTGGAGACATGCTAGGGACAGAACAATCTGGATTTATGGACAGTGTTGGACTAGATTTATACTTAGAAATGTTAAAAGATGAAATAGCCATACAAAGAGGAGAAAAAGTTGTTGAAGAGAAAGAAGATAAACAACCGATTAAGATTAATGTAAGTAAGTTTATAGATTCAAGTTATATTGATAATGATTATATAAAGATTGAAATGCATAGAAAAATAGCTAATATCACTTCAAGAACTGATATTCAATTATTAACTGAGGAATTCAAAGATAGATTTGGGGTTCCATCGAAAGATATAATTATTTATATGTATGAAAAGCTATTTGAGTATTTAGCACTTCATAATGGAATTGAGAAAGTAAGAGAGACTAAAAACAATATTACATTTATATTATCAAAAGAAGCATCACAAAATATAAATGGAGAATATGTGTTTATGAAAGCAAATGACATTAGTAAGTTTATAAGATTTACTTATAGACTTGATAGATTAAACATCATTATAGATACTATTAAA
>CAYYOU010000002.1:0-35969 GCA_964473425.1 uncultured Candidatus Izemoplasmatales bacterium
CCTACTGCTTTTAATGTAAGAGGCATTTTTAATGAACGATAAAAATCAAATACTTTTGATATTCCTTGGACAGCCACATATGCTTTATCGTCTTCTGGTTCAATTCCCCAAACATTAACTGCAAATTCATAGAACTTTTCTAAGTTATCTTCACTCAATATATGTTTCATCCAGTAAGGAGCGAGTATTGAAAGTCCATCCGCATGTGCAATATCATAATATGCACTTAATACATGCTCAGTAGTGTGATTAAATCCTTCAAAATCTTTTGAGAATCCAGTTAAACCATTTAATGCTAACGTACTTGAAAACATCAAGTTTGCTCTTGCTTCATAGTTTTCAGGTTCTTTTAAAGCAATCGGTCCATAATGAATCACAGTTTTCATAATTGATTCACAAATACGATCATTTAAATATGATTTTTCATTACTGAAATAAAATTCATAAACATGGGTTAGAGAATCAACAATACCACATGCAGTTTGATGATTAGACACTGTATATGTAAGTGTAGGATCTAAAATTGAAAACTTTGGATTAGTGAACTCTGATCCCCAACCGTTTTTCTCTTTTGTTTCTTGATTAGTTACAACAGTTCCAGCATTCATCTCAGAACCAGTTGCGGCTAACGTCAATATTGTAGCGATAGGTAATGCCCCTTTAGATTCAACTTTGTAAGAATAGAAATCCCATGGATCCCCATCATACATTGCAGCCGTTGCGATACCTTTAGAAGCGTCAATTACACTCCCACCACCAACTCCAAGGACTAAATCAATATTATGTTTTTTACAAAGGTCTCCACCTTCTCTTATAGACTCTATACGAGGATTAGGATCAATACCTCCTAGTTCAAATACATTCATTTTTTCAGCTTTTAACAGCTTAATAACTTTATCGTACAACCCAGTTCTTTTAATACTGCTTTTTCCATAGACTAGTAAAACGTTATCTCCAAATTCTTTGGAAAGTTTACCAACTTTATCAACTTCATTTTTCCCAAAATATATCTTAGTTGAATTGTAAAAATAAAAATTCTTCATCAAAATCACCTCTTAAAATAAGTATAACACTATAGTATCAATTTCATACCCCCAATTACATCTTTTTTATTAAATGGAATGACAAAAATAATATTAACTGTGTATTGCACAATAAACTAATTTAGTTTATACTATTAATAAGCGAGGTGTAAAAATGAAAGCAAAATTAAGTAGTTATTTAGTGAAACAGAAAAAAGTAATTAAACAGCTTGTAGCTGATTTAAGTAATGAGTTTAAATATGCAAGTGTTCTAGGGGCTGACACAATAGGAAATACTTATAGTGTATCAAGAACTTCAAGTAATGTTGGCGATTCAAATTGGAGTGAAAGAGGTTTTGTTGTCAGAGTATATAACGGGGTTAATTATAGTGAATATTCTTTTAATACTTTAGATGATTTGGAAACTATTAAAAAAAGAGTAAGAGAAATTGCAGTGAATGATTATTCCGTTTTAAAAGGGGACGGTATAAAATTTAGTGAATATCCTCTAATTAGTGAAAAATCAATAACGGATAGTTTTTATTCTGAATTTGAAATAGATCCATTTATCGTTTCGAGTGAAGAAAAACTTGGAAGAATGACAGAATTAATGAATGAAGGAATCAAGAAAAATGAATTTTTTGTAGATTTCAGAGTTAGTTTTGAAGAAGTGAAGATATCAAAAATCTTTATTTCTGATAAAAAAGATTTAGAGCAAAGTATTTTATATACCAATATGTCTCTTGTGGCAATTGCTAGAAAAGACGGAAATGTTAAATATGACTATGAAGGAATTAGTGGGCTTATAGGTTATGAGATTTTCGATCAAACAAAAGGTAAGATTGATGTTGTAGCTAACAGTGTTATTAGCCTATTTGATGCAAAAAGAGTTAAACCAGGTGAATACGATATTATTTGTGATCCAGCAGTAAGTGGTTTAATTGCACACGAAGCTTTTGGTCATGGTGTCGAAATGGATATGTTTGTTAAAAACCGTGCTAAAGGTGAAGAATTTATAGGTAAAGAAATTGCTAGTAAAAAAGTAAATATGCGTGATGGAGCTAAAAGTGCTGTTGAAGTAGGAACTTATCTATTTGATGATGAAGGTACATTAGGAACAGACACTCTAATTATTGATAACAGCATCTTAAAATCAGGAATTAGTGATTTGTTAAGTGCACTTAAACTAAAAACCATTCCAACAGGAAACGGTAGAAGAGAAAGCTTTGAAAGAAAAGCTTATGCACGTATGACTAATACTTTCTTTGAAGGTGGAACTGATTCTCTAGATGATATGGTAAAATCAATCAAAAAAGGATATATATTAGAAGGCTATTTTAGCGGTATGGAAGACCCTAAGAATTGGGGAATTCAATGTATGATAGCTAAAGGTAGAGAAATAATTGATGGAAAGTTTTCTGGAAAAGTAGTTAGTCCAGTATTACTAACTGGATATGTTCCAGATTTGCTTAAATCTATCTCCATGGTTTCTTCAAATGAGGATATGATTCTTAGCGGTGGTGGAGCTTGTGGAAAAGGGTACAAAGAATGGGTAAAAACTTCTACTGGTGGAACCTATATCAAGGCCGTTGGGAGGTTAGGATAATGATAAAGAATATTATTGATTTGCTTGAAAGCAAAAATAATGTAGATGAATATAAAATCACTGAGACAAAGACTACATCTACAGAGTTATTTTTCATTAAAGATAAATTGGATATGACAAGAGGTAAAGATGTTTTACATATTAACCTAACAGTTTATCGTAACTTTGAAAAAAATGGAAAGAAATATAAAGGATCAAGCAATACATTAGTTTCTCCAACTATGACATTAGATGAAATTAGTAAAAAAGTAGATAACGCATCACTTGCTGCATCATTTGTTTACAATGAATATTATGATCTTGTGGTACCAACTGATGATGTACCTGAAAAACTAGAAAGCAAGTTTGGAGAAGGCAATGTAATAAAACATATTTCAAACTTGGTTAAAGACTTATACAGTGAAGATAATATTGTTGAAGGTGCATTCATTAATTCTTGTGAATTCTTCATCAATGAGAAACATATTAGAATAGCAAACTCAAAAGGTTTAGATGTTGATTATGATGCATATAGTGGACAAATTGAACTAGTAACAGAATCTAAATCAGGATCTGAAGAGGTTGAATTATTTGAAGTTCTAGACTTTTCAGACTATGATGCTCTGTGGATAAAGGAAGCTGTCAAAGAAACATTACTAAAAACAAAACTAAGAGCTCAAGCTGTACCTCTAAAAGTAGTTAAAGATATCCCAGTAATACTGACTGGGGAAGCAGTAAAATCTTTCTTTGATTACTACGTAGTAAAGGCATCATCACAATTAGTTTACCAAGGAATTTCTAATGTAAAAATCGGAGATATTATTCAATCTGGAGATATCACCGGAGACAAAGTAAGCGCAAGTTTAACCCCAAATATTAAGAATTCTACTCATTCCAAGTTCTATGATTCAGATGGGTTATTCTTAAAAGAAATCACATTGGTTGAAGATGGAAAACTACTTAGATTTTTAGCTCCTAAGAGATTCGCAGATTATCTTAAAATCGAACCAACAGGTGGAATAACTAACATCGTCATTAAGGGTGGTAGTAAATCAATTGAAGAATTAACTAAGAGTCCACATTTAAAATTACTAAATTTCTCAGATTTCCAAATGGATGCTCTAACCGGAAACTTTGGTGGAGAAATTAGACTTGGATTATATTTTGACGGAAAAACGTCTACACCAGTTACTTTAGGTAGTTTAACTGGAAATGCAACGAAAGTTGAACAAAAGATGTATTTCTCCAAAGAACTACAAAAACTCAATGGGTTTATTGGTCCAAAAATAATAAAAATAAAAAATATTACAATAGCTGGAAATTAAAATAAAAGATATTCTCAATTAAATGAGAATATCTTTTATTTTTTTAACTTAAAGCCTACCAAATTAGCACCTATAAAATCAACAAAACCATTTTTTTCATAGAATTTCTTTTGCATAATTGAATTATCAGTTGTAAGAATCAGTTGTCTTACACCTTTATACTTACTTATGATATCAGACAATAGTTTTGTTCCAATTCCCTTGTTTTGATATTTCTTAAGAATCAGGATATCTTGAATATATATTATTGTATTACCATCCCCGACTACTCTAACTAGTCCTACTAATTCTTTCCTATCATATGCTCCATAGCAATAAAGAGAGTTTAAAATCCCATCAAATAATTTCTCTGGACTATCAGTGTAGAGTGTCCATTCGTTATTGATATACAAGTTTAGGATTGCTGATTTATTAAAGTGCAATTCTTTATATATAATATCAGTCATAATGAATCACTTCCTTCAAATACAGTCCACCACCCGGAGACTTCCATTCTACTAATGTTGGGTTTTTCAGATTGATAAAATCAATAATTGAAAGTTCTGTCTTTCCTCTAGCAATTTCTATTAGAGTTCCAATTAAATATCTTACCATGTATCTTAAAAAGCCTTTTCCAATTATAGAAACATATAAGTGGGAATCAGTTTTTTCTATTTTTACTTCAATAATTTTTCTTATTTTTTCTCTATCTTCAGCTGTTTTAGTGAAACTCGAAAAATCATGAATTCCAACAATTTTATTCAACTCACTTGTAAATATATCAATATCAAAATCATTTACAAACCATTCATAGTTTCTTTTTATCGGGTCATATTCTTTATAGTTAATTACATACATGTATTCTTTTGAGGCTACATCAAATCTACTGTGAAAGGTATTAGGAACTTTTGAACTTGATTTAATATAAATTGTATCAGGCAAATAACTTCTCAATACTCTCCAAAAATCATTTGGATCAATTTTACTCAAAGTATCAAAATGAAATACCTGATTCAAAGCGTGAACACCTTTGTCTGTTCTTCCAGATGAATGAATTGTAATATCTTCTTTTGTAAGGTACTTAAGTCCCTTTTCAATGTCACCTTGAACCGTTCTTTCTTTCAGTTGCCTTTGAAATCCACTAAAAACTGACCCATCATAAGAAACTATGCATTTTACTCTAGTATATTTAGGATTATAGAGTAATTCATAAACCCTAACAATCTTATTATTTTCAAATATTATTTTTGCAGATACATTTACTTCTAATGGTGTATCTTTATAAATGTATTCAAATACAATATCACAATAGCATACATTGTCATTTTCTTTAAAATTAGAAATTAAAAATGATGTAATTTTATATTTTTTAAACTCTGTTTTTATATCTTCTATTGAAAACAGTAAATCCTTAAAATAATTTCTAATTCCAAACTTGGGAGTATATAAAATTTGTGCCAACGATTCAATATCTTCTTTTACCCAGGACTGATAATAACTCTTTACTATATCTAACTTATTCATTTACATAAAAACCCTAACTAGAATAGTAGTTATTAAAACAACACTACAAAATATCATTACCAAAGTATCTCTACCCTGCCATGACAGCATGTGTATTCTTGTTCTTGGATTTCCTGGGATAAAACTCCTTGCCTCCATTGCGTTAGCAAGGTCATCACTTCTTTTAAAACTAATTATGAACATCGGAACAAGTAAACTAATTATTTGCATTACCTTATCTTTCATCTTTCCTTCAGAGAAATCAACACCACGGCTTGCTTGTGCTAACATAATTTTGTTAGCTTCATCAAGTAGTGTTGGTATATATCTTAAAGCAATTGAAATAATCAATGCAATTTCTTCTGAGTTTATTCTAATTAGCTTTAATGGTTTTAATATTTTTTCTAACCCTAAATTCAAATCAGTAGGTTTAGTAGTAAGTGTTAATATAGTAGACAATGTCACTATTATTATAAGTCTTATCATGATGAATGATGCTCCAAGTAATCCATCCTTATAAATTATGAAATCACTAGAACTAATGATTGAACCTGGGTTATATAGTGAAAGCATTGTGAGTATACCAAATATTACAAAAATCAAATAGAAAAATCTATATTTTATATACTTTCTTGTGAAATACCAAACGAAAATTATCAGTATCATTAATCCAAGATTTAAATATGTAAGTGTAAGAACAGTATCAAAAACTGGATCTCCTGTTTTAATAAATATCACTTGGAATGAAAATGTAAACAATAATAAAATCATTATAGGGCGAAGACCTTTTGCAATTCTCATTACAGGAATACCGCCTACTTTTAATATGATAAGAACACCTATTAACATGAATATTATGTGAGATATATCTTTGAAAATGAACGCACTTATCATTAATATCATCAATGCAATTAATTTACTTCTTGGGTCCATTTTGTATAAAAAGCTAGTTCCAGGGATATATTGACCAACTATAATATTTTTCATAGAAATTCCCCCTTTACGAGGTCAAATAACTCATTAACATTACGAGGTTTAGACTTGAATCTAATATTTAATTTAGATTCTAATTGATTTGTAATTTCAATGATATCTGGAAGATCAAGATTCCACTCTGCGATGTTTTTTTCTTCAAACAACTCATTTGGTTTTCCATCATATACTAATTTTCCATCATGCATAACCAGAACTCTACTTGCATACTTATAAACAGTATTCATATCATGTGTAATGATGATTACTGTTTTATTAAGATTCTCATGAATCGAAGTAAATAGTTCTAACAATGCGTCTTTTCCTTTAGGGTCTAATCCACTTGTTGGTTCATCGAGGACTAGTATATCAGGATCCATTGCTAGAATTCCCGCAATGGATACTCTTTTTTTCTCCCCACCTGATAAATTAAAAGGGCTTCTTTCTAAGTAGCTTTCATTTAACCCAACATGTTTGATTATTTCCTTAGCTCTTTCAATAGCAATTTTTTCAGGAACTCCAAAATTCTTAGGTCCAAATATTATGTCTTTTAAGACTGTTTCTTCAAATAATTGATATTCTGGAAATTGAAAAACAAGTCCTACTTTTTGACGAAGAGGATTAAGTTTAATCTTTTTGTTTTTATTTGTGTTTTTCTCGATTTTTATTCCATAAATTGTCACTGATCCAGATACCGGTCTAATTAAAGCATTCATGTGTTGAACTAATGTTGATTTTCCACTTCCAGTTTCACCAATAAGAGTGATAAATTCATCCTTTTGTTCTATTTCTAAGTTTATATTTTCTAATGCGGAGAAGTTTGTACCATCAAATGATGGGTAAGAGAAATTTACTTGTTCAAACTTAATTGCCATAGTATCTCTTTCACTTTCTCATTATTGATATTTGCCTCATCTAACATATATAAAAGTTTTAAAGGAAGCAAGAGTTCCAAATTAGATGAATTTAGTGTTTCTTTATCATTTAGGATAGTATTAGTTTCTCCGATAGCTAATACTTCTCCTTCTTTTAGTATAATTATTTTATCTGAATTAACAGCTTCTTTCATCTCATGGGTAATTGAAATGATTGTTTTTCCTTCTTTATTCAGTTCCATTATATATTCCATAATAGATTCTCGACCCTTTGGATCAAGCATTGATGTCGCTTCATCAAAAATTATTATGTCAGTATTCATTGCAAGTATTCCAGCAATTGCTACTCTTTGCTTTTGCCCCCCACTAAGTGCATGTGGTTCTTTTTTGAGATATTCAAACATATTTACTTTTTTTGAGTATTCTTCTATTTTTTGAATCATTACTTCTCTTTCAAATCCGAGATTTTCCATACCAAAAGCGATATCGTCTTCCACTGTAACCCCAACAAATTGATTATCAGGATTTTGAAAAACTATACCGATTTTTTTTCTAATATCATGAACTGTGTCTTCAGTCAATAATACGTCTTCAACAAATATGCTACCTTCATCTGCCTTTAATAATCCAATTATTAACTTAGCAAGTGTAGACTTACCACTTCCGTTATGTCCGAGAACAGATACCCATTCACCTTTTTTAATTGTAAGGTTAACATTGCGCAAGGCAGGGATGTCTTCTGAGTAGGAATATGATAAATTCTTGATTTCTATAATGTTCATAATCATCAACTCCATTTAACGTCTAATTATATCAAACTATACCTTAAAAAGCGATAGATATCATATTTTTATTATACAAAAAAACAAGCTCAATGAGCTTGTCTTTTACAATTATTCTACGAATTCAATTATAGCCATAGGAGTTGCGTCTCCACGTCTTGGCCCAACTTTATAAATTCTTGTATATCCACCGTTTCTGTCTTTGAAACGAGGCGCAATATCTTCAAATAATTTTTGTACTGCATTTTTATCATTGCCTGCATCTAAGAATCTTACTGTTTGAGCAGCTCTTCTTATATGTGCAAGTGTACCTTTTTTACCTAATGTTACCATTTTGTCTGCAAGGCGTTGTAATTCTTTTGCTTTTGTTTCTGTAGTAGTGATTTTTTCATGAATAATCAAGTGAGTTACTAGGTCTCTTAACATTGCTTTTCTTTGATCACTTCTACGATTAAGTTTACTATATCCAGCCATTAATTTTACCTCCTATTAATGTCTAGCTAACCCAAGACTAAGTTCATCAAGTTTTTGTTTAACTTCTTTAAGAGATTTTTTACCTAGGTTTCTAACTTTCATCATGTCTTCTTCTGATTTTTGTGTTAGTTCATCTACAGTATTGATCCCTGCGCGTTTCAAGCAGTTATAACTTCTTACTGATAAATCTAAATCTTCAATTTGCATTTCTAGAATTTGAGAGTTTTGTTCACTCTCTCTCTCAACCATATAATCTTCTTCTTTTGCTTTTTCACTAAGTTCAACGACTACTTCTAAATGCTCAATTAGCATTTTAGCGGCAATACCTATTGCTTCTTGTGAAGTTACAGCTCCGTTAGTCCATACTTCAAGGATTAGTTTGTCCTCTTGGAATACGCCAGAAGATGCATTGGTTACATCATATTGTACTCTTGAAACTGGTGTGTAAATACTATCAATTGGGATTACTCCAACCATGTTGTTGTATTCTTTATTTTTATTTTGACTTACGTACCCAATTCCTTTTCTAGCTACCATAATCATCCGGAATTTTCCTTTATTTAAGGTAGCAATATGTTGATCTTGGTTTATTATTTCTACTTCGTTGTCACAAATTATATCTTTTGCAGTTATAACTTTTGGACCTTCTACATAGATTTCTAAACGTTTTTCAATGTTTGGATCTTCGTTATCAATTTTTAGAACAACTTCTTTTAAGTTTAGAACAATTGCAGTTACGTCTTCAACTACTCCTTCGATACTTGAGAACTCATGTTCTACATTATCGATTTCACAGTTTATGATAGCTGCTCCAGGTAAAGATGATAACAAAATTCTACGAAGTGAGTTCCCGAGTGTTACACCATATCCACGTTCTAATGGAGAAATAGTAAACTTCCCGTAGTCACCACTATCACTTGCTACATCAATAGTAGTAATTGGTTTCTCAAATTTTAAATCTTTCAAGTGAATAACCTCCCTTGTTTTTGTTCCAATTATCCACGAGGTCGTTTTGGTGGACGACATCCATTATGTGGAATTGGTGTTACATCTCTTATAGCTGTAATTTCTAATCCTGCAGTTTGTAGTGATCTTATTGCTGCTTCACGTCCAGGACCAGGTCCTTTTACTGAAACTTCAACTCTTTGAACACCGTGTTCCATAGCAGCCTTAGCGCAGGCCTCACCTGACATTTGTGCTGCGAATGGAGTTGATTTACGGCTCCCTTTAAATCCTAAAGCTCCTGCACTGCTCCAAGCAATAGCGTTCCCTGTAGGATCTGTTATTGTGATTATTGTGTTATTGAAAGTCGAATGAATATGAGCTACTCCTGAAGGAATATTTTTTTTCACACGACGTTTAGTTCTTTGTTTACGTGCCATATTTTTATCCTCCTATTTCTTCTTGTTAGCTATAGTTCTACGTGGACCTTTACGTGTACGAGCATTATTTCTCGTATTTTGTCCACGAGTTGGTAACCCATTACGATGACGCATTCCTCTATAACTTCCAATTTCTTGTAATCTTTTAATATTAAGGGAAACTTCTCTACGTAAATCCCCTTCTGTTTTTACATTTGCAACTTCAATACGAATACGACCTAACTCATCTTCTGTAAGGTTCTTTACTCGTGTTTCCTCAGAAACTTCTGCAGCTGCTAATATTTTCATCGCTGTTGTCTTCCCAATACCGAAAACATATGTTAAAGAAATAACTATACGTTTATCTCTAGGAATATCTACACCTGATATACGTGCCATATGTGCACCTCCTATTAACCTTGTCTTTGTTTATGTTTTGGATTTTCGCAAATAACCATTACTTTACCCTTGCGTTTAACGATTTTGCATTTATCACAAATTTTCTTTACTGATGCTCTTACTTTCATTTTTTAAATCCTCCTTTGGAGTTTTATAAACTTCAAATATTTATTTATGTCTGTATGTTATACGCCCACGTGTTAAATCGTACGGTGATAATTCTATCGTAACCTTGTCACCTGGTAGAATGCGAATGTAATACATACGGATTTTACCAGAAACGTGAGCTTTTACTCGATGTCCATTTGGTAGTTCAACTAAGAACTGAGTGTTAGGTAACGCTTCAATAACTTTACCTTCCATTTCTAATTTTTCTTCTTTAGCCATGCAGATTCCTCCTTTAAACCGTCGTGAAGATGATACAATCACCCTCTGTAATTAAGATTGAGTGTTCAAAATGAGCACTTAAACTCTTATCTACTGTCACGGTAGTCCAATTATCTTTCAATACTCTTACTTCTTTCTTACCCATGTTAACCATTGGTTCTATTGCAAATGTCATACCTGCTTTTAGTAAAGTTCCCTTTCCGGGAAGGCCATAATTTGGAATTTGTGGGTCTTCATGTAATTGTTTACCAACACCATGCCCAACAAACTCTCTTACAATACTATATCCGAATGATTCCGCATAAGTTTGAATAGCGTGAGAGATATCTGATAATCTATTTCCTGCTTTTGCTTTCTTCAAGCCTTCAAAAAGTGATTGTTTCGTAACATCAAGTAACTGCTGTGTTGTTTCACTAACTTGTCCTACTGGATAAGACCAAGCACTATCTCCGTGGTATCCTTTGTACATTGCTCCAATATCGATACCGATAATGTCACCAGTCTTCAGAACCACCTTTTTACTTGGAATCCCATGGACAACTTGTTCATTCACAGAAGTACATGCACTTCCTGGGAATCCACCATAACCTTTAAATGAAGGTATAGCGTTATTTTCTCTAACTACTTGTTCTACAATCCTATCTAATTCATATGTTGTTACACCGGGTTTAATATGCTTCTCAACTTCTTGATGAGCAAAACCAACAATTCGTCCTGCTATCTTCATCAATTCAATTTCTCTCTTTGATTTAATAGTTACCATTTATAAATCCTGTAATACTAATTCAATATCAGCATACACCTTATCAAAAGGTTGCATCCCATTAATGTGATATAGTATTCCTTGTTTTTCATAGTAATCTAATAGAGGTTTAGTTTTAGACTCATATATTTCTAGACGATTTTTAACTGATTCTAATGTATCGTCTTCTCTTTGATAAAGTTCTCCACCACATACATCGCAAACTCCATTTACAAAGGGTTTTTTGAATACTAAGTGGTAAGTCGCTCCACAATCTTTACAAACTCGGCGTGCTTCCATACGTTCAAACAAAACATCATTACTTGATAAAATATTGATAACGGCAGTTAAACTAGTGCCCATTTCATCTAACACCTTATCAAGTGAAACAGCTTGATTAACTGTTCTTGGATAACCATCTAATAGAAAACTTCTTCCTGCATCTTGTTTTTTTAGTCTAATTCTTACTAGTTCATTAGTGATTTCATCACTAACTAGGTTTCCGTTTTTAATAAATTCCATCGCTTTAATTCCAACAGGCTCATTATTCTCGTAAGCTTCTCTAAACATTTGTCCTGTTGAAATACTTGGCATGTTATAACTTTCCACTATTTTTGCGGATTGGCTACCTTTCCCTGCTCCAGGAGGGCCCATCACAAGTATTTTCATAGCTCAGTCATCTACTTAATGAAACCACTATATTTTTGATCTTGCGTTTGTGTTTTAATTTGTTTAGTCGTTTCAATAGCTACCCCAACTACGATTAATAAACTTGTTCCACCTATTTGAACATAAGAAGGCAGACCGAAGATCATTGATGCGAAGATTGGTAATGAGGCAATTAATACTAAATAACTAGCCCCGATAACTGTAATTTTAAATAATAATCTTGAGATATAGTTTTCAGTGTCTATCCCAGGTCTAACACCAGGAACGTAAGCATTTTGATTTTGTAGGTTTTTAGCAATTTTTTCTGGGTTAATTTGTACAAATGCATAAAAGAATGCAAATACAAATATTAATCCTACATATAAAACATATCCAAGTGGTCTTTGATAACTAAACATTTCAGTTAACCATGTGCCGAGAGTTGAATTTGCGACATCTGGTACGAAGTTCATTATCGTTGTTGGAATACTAATCAATGTAACAGCGAAGATTACCGGAATTACACCTGCAGAGTTAATTTTCAAAGGTATATTTGAATCTTGTCTACCTTGAAATTTTTGTCCTGTAGGTCTGTTTGAATATTGAATCGGAATCTTTCTGCTTGCAGATTGCATAACTGTAACAAAGAATATAATAAACACATATAGTAACATTACTAATGCAAATATTCCATAACTGCCCAAGTCAGATCCTTCTGCTGTAATATACTCTTCAGTTAAACTTTTTATCATTCCAGGCATTGTTGATACGATACCAGCAACGATAATCATTGATGTACCATTCCCAATACCTTTATTAGTAATTTGGTCTGATAACCATAGTAAGAACGCAGTACCTGCAGTCATGATGATTGCAAGATAAGTATACGTTAAGAAAGTAATATCTTCTGGGTTAAGACCAATATCAAAGATGTTGTTGTTAGTTAATCTAAATCCATAGGTCATTGCTAGTGCTTGAATAAACGCTAACGCAATTGCTAAGTATCTAGTTAATTGATTAATTTTTTGTTTCCCTACGTCTCCTTCTTCTTGCCATTCTTTTAATAATGGAACAATGTCCATTTGTAATAATTGAACAACAATTGAAGCTGTGATGTAAGGCCCAATTCCTAAAGCGATGATTGAATAGTTTTTAAGAGCATTACCAGTTAATGCATTGGCCATACCAATGATTCCACCATCTGCGTCTTCAAAAAATTGGTTGATTGTTTCTGGATTAATTAGTGGTATATGAATATAGGTTGCTATTTTATAGACTGCAAATGCAAACAAAGTAAATAAAATCTTTTTCATAACATCCTTGTTTTTAAATACCGAAATTATATGTTCCAACTAAATCACCTCTACGCTTCCACCAGCTGCTTGGATTTTTTCTACAGCTGTTACTGTAAATTTATGAGCTTGAATAGTTAATTTAACATCAAGATTTCCATTTCCTAAGATTTTCAATCCTGATTCAATTTTAGTGATTAATCTGTCATTAAGTAATACTGTTGGAGTAATTACTGATCCATCAGCATATCTGTTTAGTTCGCTAACATTTACAGTAGCGTAATCTTTTCTATTTACGTTGTTGAATCCTCTTTTTTTAAGTCTTTTGAAATATGGAGTTTGTCCACCTTCAAAACCTAAACGAGTACTTCCACCTGAACGTGAATTTTGTCCTTTGTGTCCTGATCCTGCAGTTTTACCTGTTCCACTACCAGTTCCTCTACCTACTCTTTTTTTAGAATGTGTAGCACCTTGGTTTGGTTTTAAGTTTTGTAATTGCATGTCTGGCACCTCCTACTTCTCTGTTACTTCAACTAAATGTGAGATAACGTTAATCATCCCTCTAATAGTTTCTGTGTCTTTTTTTATTACTGTTTTATGTAATCTTGTAAGTCCTAATGCATCGGCAGTTTTTCTTTGATTTGGTTTTGAAGCTATTAAGCTTCTTAATAAAGTGATGTGTAGTTCTTTAGCCATTAGTTTAAAATCTCCTCTACAGTTAATCCGCGAGTACGAGCTACTTGTTCAGCAGTTCTAAGATTACCAATTCCATTAAACACAGCACGAACGATATTAATTGGTGTAGCTGATCCGATAGATTTACTTAAAATATCTTCGTATCCTGCTAACTCAATTACCGCGCGCACTGGCCCACCAGCTATAACTCCTGTCCCACTAACTGCGGGTTTCAAGAATACTTCTCCTGCTCCAAATTTACCAGTAATTTCATGAGGTATTGTTTTGCCATACATAGGTACTTTTATTAAATTTCTTTTTGCAGCTTCGATTGCTTTTTTAATTGCATCTGGTACTTCTTGGGCTTTCCCTGTTCCAAATCCAACTTTACCTTTTTTATCACCAATTACTACTAAAGCACTGAAACGGAAGCGACGTCCACCTTTTACAACTTTAGTAACACGGTTAATATTAACTACTCTCTCTTCGTAAAGTTTTTCTTCTCTTTTACGACGAGGTTTTCTTCTATCGTTTGCCATTGACGTACCTCCTTATTAGAATTCTAATCCTGCAGCACGTGCAGCATCAGCCAATTCTTTGACTCTACCATGGTAAAGGTAACCACTTCTGTCAAATATTATAGTTTTTACTTCTAATTTTATAGCTCTCTTTGCAATAAGAGTTCCTATTGCTTTTGCAGCTTCTTTGTTTCCACCATTCTCAATTTTACTATCTTTTTCAATAGTTGATGCGCTTGCTAAAGTAACTCCGTTTATATCATCAATAAGTTGAGCTGAAATGTTTTTAGATGAACGAAAAACACTTAAACGTGGTCTTACTGGTGTTCCAACTAGAGATTGTCTAATTCTTAGATGTCTTTTTTGGCGCAATTTATTTCTAGATTTTTTATTAATCATATAAGTTCACTCCTAACTACTTTTTGGCAGTTTTTCCTTCTTTTCTACGTACATATTCATCTACATAGCGGATTCCTTTTCCTAAATAAGGTTCAGGTGGACGAACCCCTCTAATATTTGCTGAAAATTCACCAACTAATTGTTTGTCAATTCCCGAAACGTTAATTAACGTATTCTTAGGAAGTTCAACTGATAATCCTTCTGGAATATCAAACTTCACTGGATGAGAATATCCTGCACTAATTACAAGTTGTTCCTCTTGCATAATAGCACGATACCCAACACCAATCATTTTCAGTTTTTTTGTGTATCCTGTAGAAACACCCACAACCATATTATTAATAATAGCTCTAGTAGTTCCATGGATTGATTTGTCTTCTTTTGAATCAGACGGTCTCTCAATTACGATTTCTGATTCTTTTAACGTTAGTTTCATAGTTGATCTAAACGTAAATTCTAATGATCCTTTTGGTCCTTTAACAGTTATAGTTTGACCAACAACCGTTGCAGTTACACCTTGAGGTAGTGTAATTGGCATTTTCCCAATTCGACTCATTTATTACACCTCCTGATTTTAATTTTTACCATACGTAAGCTAAGATTTCCCCGCCAACTTTTTGTTTGCGAGCTTCACGGTCTGTCATTACTCCGTTTGAAGTAGAAATCACAGCTATTCCTAAACCATTTAATACTTTAGGAATTTCACTATTTTTTGCATAAACTCTAAGCCCTGGCTTAGAAATTCTTTTTAATCCTTTTATAACTCTATCTGTTTGCATGTATTTTAACGTTACACGTAAAGTATCTTGAACGCTACCTTTAACAATTTGCACGTGAGTGATATAACCTTCTTTTTTTAACAATTCTAAAACTTCTTTTTTAAGTTTAGATGCAGGCATATCAACCTTTTCGTGTTTCATTTGGTTTGCGTTTCTAATACGAGTTAACATATCTGCGATAGGATCTGTCATTACCATATTATAAATGCCTCCTTCCAATTATCTTGGAATATTTTTTTTACCAACTTGCTTTTCTAACTCCTGGTATTTGTCCTTTGTAAGCTAGTTCACGGAAACAAATACGACATAATTTGAATTTTTTGTAAACTGCATGTGGTCTTCCACAGCGTTCACAACGAGTGTATTCTCTAGAAGAGAATTTAGACCCACGTTGTTGTTTTACAACCATTGCTCTTTTAGCCATAGTTAGCCTCCTTATTTTTTAAACGGCATACCTAGTTGAGTTAATAATTCTAAACCTTCTAGATCTGTTTTTGCCGTAGTTACTATTACAATATCCATTCCTCTAACTCTATTAACTTTATCGTAGTTAATTTCTGGGAATATTAATTGTTCTTTTACACCTAATGTGTAATTTCCTCTACCATCAAATGCTTTTTTAGAAACTCCTTGGAAGTCTCTAACACGTGGTAATGCGATTGAAACTAATTTATCTAAGAACTGATACATTCTTTCTCCTCGCAATGTAACTTTACAACCAATTGGCATTCCTTCTCTTAATTTGAAGTTCGCAATTGACTTTTTAGCACGTGTAATAACAGGTTTTTGTCCAGTTATAACTGTCATTTCGTTTACTGCATCATCTAATACTTTGGTGTTAGTGATTGCATCACCAACTCCCATATTGATAACTATCTTATCTACTATAGGTGATTGCATTATCGAAGTATAATTAAACTTTTCTACAAGTGATGTACGTATACTATTATTGTATTTTTCTTGTAAGCGATTCATATGCAAAAGTCTCCTTTCTGATTAGTCTAAAACCTCACCAGATTTTTTAGAATATCTTACTTTTCTTGTTACTTCTTTTTTCT
Organism: uncultured Candidatus Izemoplasmatales bacterium; assembly: GCA_964473425.1. GTDB lineage: Bacteria > Bacillota_I > Bacilli_A > Izemoplasmatales > Izemoplasmataceae > JAFGXW01. The sequence continues at coordinate 16,776 of CAYYOU010000002.1, forward strand.
TAATTGTTTCAGTAACTACTTTGTATCCTACTCTTGTAGTTCCTGTTTTCTTTTCTGAAATCATTACGTTTGAAATTTGGAATGGTGCTTCAAATTCCTGAATTCCACCGTCAGGGTTATTTTGCGTAGGTTTAGCATGTTTCTTAATTATGTTTACCCCTTCGACAATTACCTTGTTAAGCTTTGGATAAACTTTTAATACTTTTCCTTCTTTACCAAGGTTTTTACCGCTAATTACTTTAACAGTGTCTCCTTTTTTAATCTTCATATTATACCTCCTACCCTAAATTACTTCTGGAGCAAGTGAGACTATTTTCATGTATCCTGCCTCACGTAACTCTCTTGCTACTGGTCCGAAAATACGAGTACCACGAGGGGACTTATCTTCACGAAGTATTACAGCAGCGTTATCATCAAATTTGATGTATGAACCGTCTTTACGACGAACTTCTTTTTTTGTTCTAACTATTACAGCTCTAACAATTTCTCCTTTTTTGACGCCTCCGCCTGGAGTTGCATGTTTAACTGTACATACGATAACATCACCGATGCTAGCGTATTTACGTCTAGTTCCTCCTAAAACCTTAATTGTTAAGACTTCACGAGCTCCAGAATTGTCTGCTACTTTTAATCTTGATTCTTGTTGAATCATATTAAGAACCTCCTTCTTTAAGCTCTCCTTAAATAACTACTTTAGTATCCGTTATTTCTAATAAACGGAATCTTTTTGTTTTTGATAATGGACGAGTTTCCGCGATCTTAACTACATCACCGATTTTTGCTAAATTTAATTCATCATGAACAGCAAATTTCTTAGACTGTTTAACACGTTTTCCATATAAACGATGTTTTCTATAAGATTCCACCATTACTGAAATTGTTTTATCAGTTTTATCTGATACTACTGTACCAGTTAGTACTCTTCTACTATTACGTTCCATAAGTTTCTCCTCTCGCCTTACTCTGTACGTTCGTTAAGAACAGTCTTCATACGAGCGATAGCTTTTTTTACTTTTCCAATGCGAGCTGTATTTTCTAATTGTCCAGTTGCTTGTTGGAAACGAAGATCAAATAGTTCTTTTTTAAGATCTACAATTTCTAAATTAATTTTCGCAGTGTCCCATTCTCTAATTTCATTAGCTTGCACTAGAATCACCACTTTCTTTTTTGATTACTCTTGTTTTAATTGGAAGTTTGTGCGCTGCAAGTCTCAAAGCTTCTCTTGCGATTTCTTCTGACACTCCACCGATTTCAAACATAATTACATTTTCTTTTACAACTGCTACGAATCCGTCTGGAGAACCTTTCCCAGATCCCATTCTAACTTCTAAAGGTTTAGAAGTTTTAGCCATGTGAGGGAAAACTCTTATCCATACTTTTCCTTGACGTTTCATATATCTAGTCATTGCAATACGAGCAGCTTCTATCTGGCGGTTAGTAATCCAAGCACCAGTTCCAGCAGCTAGTCCGAAATCTCCGAAACTAATTGTTGTTCCACCTTTTGCAACTCCTTCATATGAAACTCGATGAGGGCGTCTATATTTTGTTCTTTTTGGTGTTAACATTATTAGTCCCTCCTCTTTTTTTAGCAGGTAGGATTTCACCTTTGTAAATCCATACTTTAATTCCTAATTTACCGTATGTAGTTGTTGCTTCTGCAGCAGCGTAATCGATATCAGCACGTAATGTATGTAATGGAACATTCCCATCGCTGTATCCTTCACTTCTTGCCATTTCAGCTCCACCTAAACGTCCTGAAACTAAAGTTTTACATCCTCTAGCTCCTGCTCTCATAGCTCTTTGAATAGCCATTTTTTGAACACGTCTAAATGATGCTCTGTTTTCTAATTGTTGAGCCATAGAAGCAGCTACTAATTGAGCATCAACTTCTGGTCTTTTAATTTCTTTAACATTAAGAAAAACGTCTTTACCTGTTAATTTTTTTAATTTAGCAACAACAGCATTTTTGACACTACCTTCACGACCAATAACCATTCCTGGTTTAGCTGTGTTAACAGTGATAATAACTCTGTTTTTACTTCTTTCAATTTCAATTCTAGAAACTGATGAATTCACATATAATTCTTCTAATAGAGCGCGAACTCTTAAGTCTTCATGCAATAAATCAGCAACATCATTCTTATCTGCATACCAACGAGAATCCCAATCTCTAATAATTCCAACTCGTAGTCCAACAGGACTTACTTTTTGACCCATGTGATTCCCTCCTTTACTCTTTCTCAGCCACTACAACTGTAGTATGGCTAGTTCTTTTCAAGATTTGAGAAGCTCTACCTTGAGCTCTCGGTCTAAATCTCTTAAGTGTAGGACCTTCTCCTACAAAAATTTCTTTAACATATAGCTTTTCAACATCCATATTAAAGTTGTGTTCTGCATTAGCAACTGCTGATTTTAAGATCTTTTCAACAACTGGCGATGCAGCTCTTGGAGTTAATCTTAGTATCGCAAATGCTTCTCCGATATCTTTACCTCTAATTAAATCGATAACTAGTTTTACTTTACGAGAAGATATGCGTACCATTTTTGCTTGTGCTCTAGATTCCATCATAAATCCTCTACTTTCTTTTAGCTTTCTTATCGTTTTTTTCGTGTCCTTTAACTGATCTTGTAGGAGCGAACTCTCCTAGTTTATGACCAACCATATCTTCTTGTACATAAACAGGGATATGCTCTTTCCCGTTATATACTGCGATAGTGTGACCTACAAACTGTGGAAAAATAGTTGATCTACGTGACCATGTTTGAATAACCTTTTTCTTTTTTGATGCATTCAATACTTCAATTTTCTTCATTAAGTGATTGTCACAGAATGGACCTTTTTTTATTGAACGTGCCATGTTTGAGTTCCTCCTCTCTATTTCTTACGTCTAACAATTAATCTATTGCTAGCTTTATTTCTTGATCTTGTTTTCAATCCAAGTGCTGGTTTACCCCAAGGCGTAACTGGATTCTTACGACCGATTGGTTGACGTCCTTCTCCACCACCATGAGGGTGGTCTACAGGATTCATAACACTACCTCTTACAGTAGGTCTGATTCCTTTATGACGATTTCTACCGGCTTTACCGATATTTACTAATTCATGGAATTCGTTTCCAACTTCACCAATAGTTGCACGACATACTCCTAGAATTCTTCTTACTTCTCCACTCGTTAATCTAACTAGTACGTATTTTGTTTCACGTCCTAAGATTTGAGCGCTTGTTCCTGCAGAGCGAACTAATTGTCCACCTTTTCCAGGATATAATTCAATATTATGAATTACTGTACCAACAGGGATACTCATAAGTGGTAACGCATTACCAATTTTAATATCTGCCTTTGGTCCTGATTCAATAAACATTCCTACTTTTAATCCTTTAGGGGCAATAATATATTTTTTCTCCCCATCAGCATAAAATATTAAAGCAATATTAGCTGAGCGGTTAGGATCATATTCGATAGTAGCTACTTTACCAGGGATAACGTCTTTATTTCTTTTAAAGTCGATGAGACGGTATTGTCTTTTAGCTCCACCACCATGATGGCGAACCGTGATTTTACCTTGGCTATTACGACCAGACTTTTTGTTTAGTTTTGTTAACAAAGATTTTTCAGGTTTATCTGTAGTAATCTCTGCGTAATCTAATTTAGTCATGTGTCTTAAACCGGGTGTCGTCGGCTTGTATTTAATTAAAGCCATAATGATAACCTCCTTTTATTTACTATACTTCAAACATTTCAATCTTGTCGCCTTCAGCTAATTTAACCATAGCTTTTGTAACGGCAGGTTTGAAACCTGAATGTTGTCCTACTCTTTTCATTTTTGGAGTAGAATTTATTGTATTAACCTTTATTACTTTTACTTTAAACAATTCCTCAATCGCTCTAGCGATTTGAATTTTATTAGCTCTTTTGTCAACACTGAATGTATATTTGTTTTCTTTTTCAACTAATACCATTGATTTTTCAGTAATGATAGGGCGTATGATAATTTCTGATGCTAACATTATCCAAGCACCTCCTCATATAATTTAACAGCGTCAACTGTTATTACTACTGTATGGTAATTCATTATTTCATATACAGAAGCATGGCTAACTGTTGTTACAGTTACGCCTGGAATATTTCTTGCAGATAAAGCAACTGCCTCGTTATTTTCAGATAAAACAATCATAATTTTACCACTAACGTTTAAGTTGTTTAATACTTCAACCATTCCTTTTGTTTGAACTGATTCTAAAGTTAAGCTATCTAGTACTTTGAAGCTGTCATCTTTAACTTTTAAAGATAAAACAGTTTTAAGTGCTAAACGACGAACTTTTTTGTTAACTTTAAATGAGTAATCTCTTGGAGTTGGACCAAAAACAACTCCTCCGCCGACCCAAAGTGGTGATCTTGTAGATCCACTTCTAGCGCGTCCGGTTCCTTTTTGTTTCCAAGGTTTACGTCCACCACCGCGTACTTCCCCGCGACTTTTTGCTTTATGTGTACCTTGACGCATAGCAGCTCTTTGAGCTTTAACTACGTCGTACAAAACTTGTTGGTTTGGCTCAACTGCGAAAACTGAATCTAATAATTCAACTTTTCCTATGTCTTGCCCTGCTTGATTCAACAATGCAACTTTTGGCATTTTAAATCCTCCTTTCAGATAATAATTATTCTTGAGCTTCTACAGCTGTATCTTCGACTTGTTCTTCTTGTACAGGTATGTAGTTTGCTGGATCTAAAGGTTCTATTGTGCTAGTTTTAATTCCACGTCTCACTATCACAACACCTTTTTTAGGTCCAGGAACTGAACCCTTTATTAATAATATGTTTCTTTCTAAATCAACTTTAACAATTTCGAGATTTTGAATAGTTACTGTTTCAACACCCATATGTCCAGGTAAGTTTTTACCTTTTCTTACGTGATTTGGATCAATTGATCCCATTGAACCAGGACGTCTATGATAATGAGAACCGTGGCTCATTGGACCTCGATGCTGATTGTGACGTTTAATATTACCTTGGAACCCTTTACCTTTTGAAGTTCCTGTAACATCAACTAATTCGCCTTCTTCGAATATATTTACCCTAATCTCTTGACCTACTTCGAAATTACTAAGTTCTTTACCAGCAATTTCTCTTAAGTAGCGCTTAGGCGTTGAATTAGATTTTGCGAAATGTCCAAGTTCTGGTTTGTTCGCTAATTTAACTCTTTTTTCTCTGAAGCCTAACTGCGTAGCTTCGTAACCATCATTTTCAACTGTTTTCTTTTGTAGAACAACGTTAGGGTCACACATTACAACAGTAACTGGTATTAATACTCCGTTATCGTTAAATATTTGTGTCATTCCTACTTTTGTTCCTAAGATACCTTTGGCCATGAGTACACCTCCTAATTTATTTTAATACAATATCTACACCAGATGGTAAATCTAGGTGCATTAAACTGTCGATAGTTGCTGGAGTTGGATCCGCAATATCGATAAGACGTTTATGAGTACGTCTTTCGAATTGTTCACGAGAAGTTTTGTTAACGTGAACACTTCTTAGAATCGTAAAAATTTCTCTTTCCGTTGGTAACGGGATTGGACCTGAAATCTTAGCCCCTGTTTTCTTAGCTGTTTCTACGATTTTCATTGCTGATTGATCTAATAATCTATGATCATAAGATTTCAATCTAATTCTAATTCTTTGACCTGCCATTATATGTCCTCCTTTCGCCTATATTGATATATAGACTTGCTCTGTGTGAATTACCCGACACACTTACCAAGACAACGCCTCTCGGTGTGTCAGCAACCTCCCACTTCGTTGCCTGACTCTGGCGTGAGTCTTTGCTATAATATCAAAAATCATGATCTTATGCAAGTGTTTTATTTAAATATTTTTTTCATTTCTTTCCTTATATTATATGTAGTAAAAATCAGTACACTTTCCCGCCCAAGTACTGCAATTTAAACAAGTGAACAAAATCAAAATAAATTATCTTTTTTTCAGACAATCAATAAAATATATAAATAATTATGTGAATGTGCTATTATGATAATGTAACATCAGTTACAAAAGGAGCATATTATGGAACTAAGAGACTGTGTACTTTTCAAAAATACCAGAGTTGATCTTGAAAGAATTGAAATTCGTGAATATCCTAATGATTACACATTTGCTATTGAATCTGAAGAAAGCAAATCAATTGGAATTGTATTAGAAGGCAGAATCCTTATTAAGTGCTACACTCTAAAGGGAAGTAACTTCACACTAAACTCTATTGAACAAGGACAGATATTTGGTGATATCTTAGTCTTTTCTATTGAGCATAATACATTCCAAGGGTCTTTAGTTACACAAGGGAAAACTAAAATCGCTTTAGTTCCTAATAATACATTTGAAAAATTTTTGTTTAATGATAACGACCTCCTAAAGAACTTCTTAAGTCTTTTGAGTGATAAATCATATGCTTTAAATTACAAGAATAGATTGCTTAGCCAAGACTCAGTAAGAGATAAAATATTGTTTTATCTTCATCATCAAAAGAGAATTCAAAAAAGTAGTGTTATCAAATTAAACATGACAAAAGAAGAGCTAGCAAATCAACTATTTGTTCAGAGACCATCGCTTAGTAGAGAGCTTGCTAAGATGAAAAAGGACAAATTAATTGATTATGATAGATACACAATTACTTTAAAAAAATAAAGGTTAGTTCAAATGAACTAACCTTTTATTATTGTCCCAGCTTCTAAATTGAATGCTTTCTCAGCATTGTCTAAAGATGCAATTACAGATATTTTTTTGTTTTTAGCAAAAGCTATAGAAGCTTTTATCTTAGGCAACATTGAACCTTCAGCAAATTGTTTTTCTTCTATTAATGCATTTAGTCTTTCTATAGATACTTCTTCAAGTGCTTCTGCATTTGGTTTCCCAAAATTAATAAATACATTATCAACTGCAGTTAGGATCACTAGTATATCTGCATTGACAAGTTCTGCTAGTTTTGCTGATGCATTATCTTTATCAATAACAGCAGCAATTCCTTCTAAAGAATGTCCCTTTACTACTACTGGAATACCTCCACCACCAACAGTTATAACAACATGGTGATTATCAAGTAGTGAGTTTATAATCTCTTTTTCTTTTACATCTATTGGCATTGGACTTGGAACTACTCTCCTATACCCTCTACCAGAGTCTTCAACCATTGTATAACCCATTGATTGTTCTAATTCAATTGATTGTTCATGAGTATAAAAATCACCTATTGGTTTTGTAGGATGATTAAACGCGGTATCATTTTCATCTACGATTACTTGAGTAACTATTGAGGCAATTGATTTTTTAATTCCTAGTCTTGATAATTCGTTTCCTATAGCGTTTTGAAGATGATAACCGATGTAACCTTGGCTCATAGCTCCACATTCTGGAAATGGCATAGCAGGAGTAGAAGAAGATTCTAAAAATGCTAGATTAATCATTCCTACTTGTGGCCCGTTTCCGTGAGCTATAACAGCTTCATGGCCTTGTTTAATCAACTCAACTATGTGAGTTGATACTTGTTTCAGTAATTCTCTTTGTCGCTCTGGAGTTTTTCCAAGAGCGTTTCCACCAAGGCTTACAACATATCTACTCATATGAGTCACTTAATGTAGCAAGCATAACAGCTTTAATAGTGTGCATTCTGTTCTCAGCTTCTTGGAAAACTACTGATTGATTAGATTCAATAACCTCATCAGTTACTTCAAATTCACCATTTTTTACACGTGGATATTTTGTTCCGAACTCTTTACTCATTGCTGCACCAACATCTGTGTCTTTATCATGAAATGCAGGTAGACAATGCATAAATATTGAAGAGGATTTTGCATTATTCATAAGTTCCATATCCACTTGATAATCACTTAGTTGTGTTAAACGAGTGTTCCAAACTTCTTTAGGTTCACCCATTGATACCCAAACATCTGTATAAATAACATCAGCATCTTTTGTTCCTTTAAACTTATTATCAGTAAAATTGATTTTTGATCCTGATTCTTTTGCAATTTCAAGACAAACATCTATCAATTTTTGATCTGGCCATAATTCTTTTGGAGCAACCCCTGTGAAGTTTAACCCAAGTTTTGCAGAACCAATCATTAAACTATTACCCATATTATTTCTACAGTCACCAACGAAAGTAAAGTTGATACCTTTTAAGTGCCCTAATTTCTCTTTAATCGTTAAGAAGTCAGCAAGAATTTGAGTTGGATGATATTCATCAGTAAGTCCATTCCATACTGGAACTCCTGAATAAGTTCCAAGAGATTCAACGTCTTTTTGCTTGTACCCTCTAAACTCAATTCCATCATACATTCTTCCAAGAACTCTGGCAGTATCTTTGACAGATTCTTTTTTATTCATTTGTGATCCATTAGGACCTAAGAAAGTAACTCCCATACCTAAATCTAGAGCTCCTACTTCAAAAGCACAACGTGTTCTTGTAGAGTCTTTTTGAAACAAAAGCACAACATTTTTGTCAGATAAATGTTTATGTGGTACTCCTTCATATTTTTCTTTTTTAAGTCTTGCTGATAAATCAATTAAATGGTTGATTTCAGCAGGTGTAAAATCTAATAATGTAATGAAATTTCTGTTTTTTAAATTCATGTGTTCCTCCTAGATTAAATGTTTTCTCTTTCTAAAGGCATGCTCATACAACGAGGTCCACCTCTACCACGGGATAATTCACTTGAAGGAATCTCAAGTACTTTTATTCCCTGTTTTCTTAGTATTTCATTTGTCACATGGTTGCGTGAATATACTATTACAGTACCTGGAGCGATTGCCAAAGTGTTTGCACCATCGTTCCATTGTTCTCGGCCGCTAGTGATTTTATCACTACCACCACAGTTAATTAGCTTGATTGGACGTTTTAGATGTTTTTCTAATATATCTTCAAGTTTTGAAACAACTTTTGTAACTTTGATTTCCCCTGAATTATTTGTTAACTCAAAAACAGTAAGGTCTTTCATAATTCCTGGGTGTATTGTGAATACTCCATAGTCTATTTGAGTGAACACTGTATCTAGATGCATAAAAGCTCTTGTCTTTGGAATGTTGAAAGCTAGTATTGTTCTAAATGACGAGTTTTCACTAAATAATCTGTCTGCAAATTTTTCTATCGCTCTTGGATCAGTTCTTTTTGAAATCCCGATTGCTATTGTCGAGTCATTCAAAATAAGAAAATCTCCACCCTCAGAATGATAACGATTATTTCTGTCTATATAGAATGGAATTTCTTCGTTTTCAAATAATGGATGGTACTTAAACATATACTCACTAAAGATTGTTTCTCTTTGTCTTGTATCAGTAAGCATGTTGTTTATTGCAACTCCATTACCTATACTTGAAAATGGATCTCTTTGAAATAGAATATTAGGCATTGGATCTGTAAAGAATGGATACTCATCTTCTAGTAAATCCATAATGGAAATCCTGTTTTTTACATGAACATCCTTGGTCCTAATTCCTTCAATCATTTTTTCTACTAAATCTTCATCACTCATCCCATATAGATAATCATAAATGGTCGATTTTACCGATTTAGAGCTTATATGAGACTCTTCGATAAACTGATTGATAAAATTAGATTTGATCTCCGGATGATTATCTAATGCCTCAACAACCATTTCTTTAATGTACAATACTTTTGCTCCATTTTCTCTTAATATTCTAGCGAATTCATCATGTTCTTCCTGGGCAACTTTTAAATATGGAATATCATCAAAAAGTAGTCTCTCGAGTAAATCTGGAGTTAAGTTTTCTAGTTCTTTCCCTGGTCTATGAAGAAGAACAGTTTTTAACTTTCCTATTTCAGAATACACGTTAACTTTCATAAATTCACTCCTCTCTATTTAATATAAATTTTGGGTACTCTATATGTGATTTGACATATAATTTCATAATTAATTGTGCTCAATCTATTTGCAACTTCGTCAATTGATATTAGACTTCCAAATAAGATTACTGCATCAGTTTTTGATATGCTTTTATCAATCTTTATAAACATCTGACCCATACATATTCTTCCTACTATCTTATACCTTTTATTGTTTATTTCTACATCTCCACCTTGATTTTGTCTAATGAATCCATCTGCATAACCAATAGGCAAAACCCCAATTATTTCCTTATCTGTAGCGGTATATGCTGCTCCATATCCTACTTTATCTCCCGGTTCTAAATGTTTGATTTCTGAAATATGAGAAATTAAACGGTATGTATTTAACAAGAATTTAGTTTCAGAATCTAAGGTTAATCCATATAGACTAATCCCTAACCTTGTATGAGTAGTAAAAGTTATATCAGGCTCATATTTAATTGCTGAACTTGAATTTGAAGCATGTACCATTTTAAAATCAAAATTTAAAAGGTCATAAATATACTTAAATCTTCGTAATTGCATTCTATAATACTCTTCATTTGAATCAGCAGTTGAAAAGTGTGTGTAGATTCCTTCTAAAACAACTGAAGAACTGGAATTTAGTGCATTAAATGCTAGAAGAATATCTTTCTCGGATTTAAATCCAAGTCTATTCATCCCTGTATCAATCTTAATATGAACTTTAAGAGAATTATTTAGTTCAGAAATCTTCTCTAATTGATCTGTATTGCTGATAGTTAATGTAATATTCTTTTTAGCAGCAATATCGAAATGTTTTCTTTCAATAACTCCCATGACTAAAATTTTTACATTTTTAAAGGATTCCCTGATTTGAAGTGCCTCTTCAAAAAGAGAAACAGCAAAGTAGTCAATATTTCGATCAACTAAATAACTTACCACTTCAATAACTCCATGTCCATAAGCGTTAGCTTTGACAACAGGAATTACTTTTTTTCCTTTTGACAAATTTTCGATATTTTTATAGTTTTCATAAAGATTTGATAGGTTTATTTCTGCATAAGTCTGTCTGTATGTATTATTCATAGAATTTAGTAACATATTTTGACGTCATTAGACTAAGGATTGAAGAATAAGTCAATTTGAACAACATTGTGTCCCCTACCTCGTAAATATCTTGTGAATCGCTTATATCTACAATAATATGATCGCTGCTAGACCCTATCAAAACAACAGTATCATACGGGATTAATTCTATATGATCAACATCTTGTTTACCTATAGAAAGTATCGCTCTTAGCATAGTACCCTTATCTACAAATTTTGGTGTTTTACCAAAAGCATTCATTCCAACTTCACCAATTGGTACACTAGGCTTTTCTTTGATTTCTATAATTTCAGCCTCTAGAGTAAAAACATCAGCGTAAGTATTATCTAAGTAATTTCCATAAGCAGTTTCTCGTCCTAATACAATAGATTCTCCTAGTCTAAGATTATTTATCTCTTTAGGCATTTTTTCCTTAAGAAGAAGTTCAATATTGCTTGAGTTGCCTCCTGAAATAATCTCCAATTTAATTTCAAACTCTTTTTCAATTAATTTTTTAAAATAAACAAGTTTTTCGAGGTTCTCATTTGATGGAATTATACCACCATAACAAGTAAGATTTGTTCCAATTCCCGTCAATTTTATGTTTTTTAATTTCAAGACTTTTCTTACGGTCTCAATTATTTCCTTTTCATCGAATATACCTTCTCTTAAGTCTCCAAGGTCAATCATAAGAATAACCCCATGAATCACGTCCAATTCATTTGCGTATTTATCAAGGTATTTGATTGTAGAGAACTCTGAATTAAGTGAAATATCAGAATGTTGAACGATATTTTTTGCATCTCCAATAGATGGTAATCTCAGCATAACTTTAGGAATAACAGATGACATACCCATTAAATTTTCCACTCTTGAGTCAGCGATATAATCAGCATTCTCTTCGATTATGATATTCAGCAACTCTTGGTCAGCACAAAAAACTTTTGATACTGCCATAACTGAAATATCTCTATCATGACAAATATTAAGTAAATGTTTAAGGTTATGTCTGAATTTTTCTTTGTTAATAATAATTCTTGGATACATAAGCATCACTCAATTCTTAATGATTTCTTTAACAACGAAATTGCGATTTCAGGGTATTTTAATGATAGAACTCCCACTGATGCAAAAATGTAGTCATTATCACGTAATATCTTAACATTTTTCCTTGGAAGTAGTTTTGTTCGGTTTTTTGAGATATAGTCAAATATAATCTGTTCAGTATTCTCTAAATTTATTAATGCTCCACCTGTTAATAGAATATATTCAACTTGAGTTAAATCTTTTCCATCTGGAATAATTTTTAGTCCTGATGATGTGTACACTTTTTTCAAATCTCCAACATGTCTGTCAAGTCCGATTTCAGCACATTTTTTAGTTAGCTCAAAAACAAATTTCTTTTCTAACAATGTCTCTGGAATATATGAATAGTCTTCCAATAATGTGTTAAATTCTTCTATGGTAATAGATAATTTTGACAAAAGTTCATCTTTCTTGAATAAATTCATTACATTTTTATGATTGATAAATAAACCTAAATCTCCTTCAACTGTGCGTTTAGAAAGCGGTTCACCGTCTTGAAATTCGATAAAATCATCACTCGGAATTGAAACTGAGTGAATATCAGTTGTAGCTCCGCCTATGTCAATCGTGATAATATTACCTAGTTTTTCTCTTAATATCATTGTCGATTCCATTACACTACCCGGAGTAGGCATAATATTTTGATTCACCATATCAAAAATATTATTCATACCATTCGCATGAATTATATTTTCTTCGAATGTTTCATAAATTACTCTTCTTAATGGAAGAATATTTAAATAATCTACTCGAGGATATACATTTTCTACAATTTTCAGATATTTGCTTTTTTTTCTATTTTTAAATAAATCTGAAATTTCCTCCTGGTTTTCAATATTTCCTGCATAGATTATTGGAATATCTAGGTTAAGGTTCAAAACTTCTTTGATATTAAATAGTGCAGTTTCCTTTTCGCCATAATCTGTTCCACCTGCAACAAGAATGATATTAGGATTAATTTCCTTTATTTTTTTAAGATCTCTCTCTTCAATTTTGTTTGCAGTTACTAAATGGATATTTGCTCCAGCATTCAAAGCAGCTTCTTTAGATGCACGAACTGTCATTTCATAAACAAGTCCGTGAACTGTCATTCTTAATCCTCCTGCAGCACTACTAGATGCAAACATCTCACTGTATTCAATACTATCTACTCCTAAAAAACTAGAAAGTTCTTCAATCGCAGATTGAAGTCCTTTAGTCACATCAGTATTCACTGTTGTATTAGAGACTCCTCTTCCTAAAAATACAGGATCTTGATTATGGATATTAAAGGCATTAACGATAGTTGTAGTAGAACCAATCTCTGCAACTAATACATCAATTTTCATTTTTCATTCATCTCTTTGTGCTTGTCTAAAATGAAACTAGCAATTTGAATTCCTTTTGTGCCTCTTCCAAAGCCTTGATCCATATGGTTCTTTCTTGCAATTTCAGGAGTTACTTGTGTTCCTCCGGTAATCAATATTAGTTTATCTCTAACACCTTTTTCAACTGCATAATTATGAAGCTTTTTCATGCTTTTGTAATGAATTCCATCATGAGATATTATTGTAGACATCATGATAACATTTGATTTTGTTTCTATCGCAGCATCAATGAATTTTTCAATTGGAACACTAGTTTCTAAATACTCATACTTGATTCCATATTTTTCTACTCCACCGTGCTTAATGTCGAGTACTTCTCTGATTCCAACACTGTGTTCATCATTTCCAGCAGTACCAGCTACAACTTTTATTGGATTCTTTTTAACATAATCTAGTATTTCATCTTCTGAATGTAACTTAATAATTTCAGGGAGAACTAATTTATCTATTTCAATGTCAAAATCAAAAGTTCCTTTTATTTGAATCCTAGTTCCTTCACTAGGATGTAATATTTCTTTATGTATAACTTCTACATCAATTAAATTCATTTTAGCACCAGTCTTAAGTGCTGCAGCTTCTGCAACTCTTTCATTTGCTGCAAAAAACAAATCTACTACTACAGTCCCATCTCCAAGCCACTCAACTTCTGGTTTCAATAGATTTCCTGAACGATATTTTTCACTTTTATCAAGACGTAAATATACATTGTCTGTTTCGTCTAATTCATCAATAAATTTAATCATCTCAGGTTTTTCAAACGTGCATCCACCAATCAATTTAGAAGGGTCTTCAACAAATTTTTCACTATATTGTGCAACATTGTTATACCCGTAGTGAGCAGTTACTGGTGCCATATAGTCTTTATCCCTTTTGATTACTGTTCCTGCTCCAACTCCACCATTTATGTCTCTGCTTATTCCATCACCATTTCTTGCAGGATATTCTCCACTATCAACAAACATACCTGCTTCGACAGCTTTAAAGTATCCTCCCATTTCAATGATTTCTTCCATCATTAAGATAGAACGCTCTTGAATTTCACGTTTTTTATCTCTTAAATATCCTACTTCTTTTAAACTAACCATAGACAATAAATCATCCATTCCAACCAAAGCTTGTTTAGCAGTATCTAGAGCTTCTATGTTATAAATATGCCAAGGAACATTTCTTCCTTCATCAGGAGTAATTGTACTTTGGATATCTGCACTTGTTAATCTAGATATTAGAAGATTTAAAACATGAGTTACTGTTGCTTCTCTTGTTGAAGATCCCATATATTTAGTATTCATCTGTGCTCTCATTTTATAATCGCTGAAGAATTCTCTTAAAGCTACTGCATAAGGTAAGTTCAATTTTAAATCTGGTGTCGGCGAAGCAGCAGGAGGTACTGTTGAAAGGCATATATTTTCTTTCAAGATTCCAACTTTTTCACTAAACATCGAATTAATTATATGCTGAACTAAAAGTTCAGGCATTACTTTCCAAGCATCTCTTGCTGTTGCATTTGCATTATGAGCTCCATCAATTTGCGCCATTTGTGCATATGCCATAATTTTCTTGCTTTCAGCAGCATCAACGATACTTCTGATAGCATTTATATTTCTATAAAGGATGTTGTATTGAGGATCTTGATGAGCCCCATTTACTCCTTCTTCTGTAAATAATACAGCTATTTCTGGACCAGCAACACCTGACACATAAGAATGATAATTAATTGGTCTTCCAACCTCTTCTTCAATTATATCAAGAGCTTTTCTTTGTGCTCTTAGTTGCTTTCTTGTTACTGGAACCCCTCCAATTCCTTGAGGTGTTCCTTCAAGTAATCCATCAAAATGAGACTGCCCAGCAGTCCTAATTACCATTATATGATCGGCTCCGTGGTAAGCAGCCATTCTCATTCTTCTAATATCATCTTCAAATCTTCCAGATGCTATTTCTGTAGTTATTACAGCGTCAGGTTGAGGATCAATATTTCCTAGACTTCTAGCACTAGGCAGAGGAACAAAGTTTTTAATTCCAGGACTTGCTTGCACATATGTGAATTCACCAATCTTTTGAGGTGATACATCTCTCCATATCCATCCACGGCGTTTTGGATGATAGTTCTCGATGTCTTTTAGTATTTCTCTAATGTCTAATTTAACATTGGGTTTTAGTTTATTCATTTTTATTAAAATATTCCAATAAGTATTGTATTTCTTCGCCGTTTACTATTAATTGTCCAGCATCAAAGATGTCTATATTTTTGTGTTTAGACAGAATGTACACACAATGTCCGGTTCCTTTTCTTAGCAATTTATTTTCATCTAAAACATCAACAATCACCTTTGCATCCAAACTTGAAAATCCCATTCGTAAAAGCACACTTCTTTCAATAGATTTTGAAGTGTGATTATATGCTAAATCAAGTAGTGGATCCATCATCTTTTCAGATAGTTTTAAGAAATAGGCTTTTAGTTCTTTGTCGCTTAAGTCTTTTAGGTGTTCTCTTCTTACCTCAAAGTCATCAATTCTTTCTTTCATAACTACCTCCTATTTCATTAAGTTTTTTACTTTTTCAATATTAATTTTTAGCTCTTCAGCCAAAAACTGATAATCTTGTTCAGACAATTCTATTTCTTTATATCTTTTTAAGTAAGTCTTTCTTAACTCGTTCATTTCAATATCTTGGTGTTTTAGAAGACTTCCATCACTTGGGAAAATTATTGTTTTACCTGGAACTTCAGATAAAGGATTTCCAAATACAATTTCAACACCATTTTTTCTAGCAAATGATAATTGCGGTAAGATATGTTTCCCTGCTCCAGTATACTCAGTTTCTTGTACTACAATGATATCTGTGTCTTTCATAGTTTGAGCAAGGCTAAACGCTGCAGCTAAACTCGTATTTCCTGCAGGTCCACGTTCCATTCCCTCTAAAATCGCTAACGTTTCAGTCATGAAGAATACACTTCCTTGATTCACCATAACGTATCTATCCATATATCTTAATGGTCTTGCGGCACTTCTAGGCACATCAGATCTATCAGGAAAAACAGCAAAGGGTATTCCAAATCCAGTATGTCCTGTTGTGAATGATTTACGATTAAAATCAGTATCCGATGCCATATGAAGACCATACAAGTTTACACTTGCACCAATAACTAATGTATCAATAGCACCAGCATCTTTAAGTCCTCTTGCTGTACCAGTTAAATTTCCTCCTCCAGCATTTGTAACAATAACTGCTTCAGGGAATTTACCAGTTAATTCTTTTACTTCATTTGCTATTTCATGTCCTAAAGTTTCTATTCCTTTAATACCATATGGAGAATAAAGTGAAGCATTAAAATAATTTGTTTCTTCAATTAGTTTTAAAAATGAGTAAAACAGTTCTGGACCAACGGATAATTGTACTACCTCAGCTCCATATGCTTCACATTTTCTAGCTTTTTCTAATATTTCAGGTTGGCTTACGTTTCTAGAATCAAAGCATTCCTGAACAATAATACATTTAAGTCCTTCTTTTGCAGCTAATGCTGCAACTGCAGCTCCATAATTACCACTAGTGGCAGCAATTACTCCTTTGTATCCTAATTTCTTAGCTTGATTAACTGAAAGCGCAGCTCTTCTAGCTTTAAATGAACCACTAATATTAGCTGCTTCATCTTTTAAGAAAATTCTTGCGCCAAACCCTGGTTTGGCATATTTTATTGCATATTTAGTTATATTTTTTAGTTCAACTAAAGGTGTGTTTCCAACCATATTTTCAGATTGTATTTTTTTGATTTTTTCAATATCATATCCTTGATCATTCATCATTAATTCAAAATCAAATCCAATTCCTTCTAACTCATATTTAGAGTAATCAAGCCCAACTGATTTCTTCATAATCTCATTTTTTCTATCCATTAAACCTTGATATGTATTATTCATTATCATCACCACGGAAATCTTTATAGATGATTTCTCTTAACTTCAACATCTCAGGAATAAAATCGCCATATGAATGCTTATATGGTGGAGAGGCTTCTTTTAAACGACCAGTTTCAATTCTACCAGTACTTGTTCTTATATTGACGATATCAAATAAATCAGCGTCTTCAAGAAGATATCCTTTAACCCACATCTTAAATGGAACTTTCTTAGTATCCTCTGGCAAATTATTTGATCTTTCGTTAGGTTTTAATATTGTTCTTCTAATTCTTACATAAGTACCTTTATCAATCATGAAAATCAGTCCTTTCTAGATGTGATTATTCCTTCTATTGCGATATTACTTACAAATCCAATTGACAAAGTGAAGAAAGTCAAATCATAAAAAACTAAGTAAAATACTTTACTTTTTATTTTCTTTCTCTAAATCTTTTACAATCTCGTTGTCTATTTCTTTAACTTCTTGTCTCTCTTTTTACCTTTGACTTTGGATTCTTTTTCTTCAATCATTTTTTCGGGTATCTCAACCCTGTTTTTACCAGGTCTTGGTACAGGTACTTTCTTTGTTTTTGTATCAATATCCATGATATCAACTCCTAAGAATTTGTTTATTCTTCGAGTAAGTCTCGCATATCTCCCATTATTGCTCTTGGTACTGGTAAATCAATCATTGTCTTTAATCCCGGTCTTGCATTTAGAACATGTGGAATCATATTTACACATACTGCAATTGTTCCAATTCCTCCATCTATTTCTGGAGTAATCGCCATATGAATTTCAGGTGTTCCTTTAATATTAATATAATCACCTGTATGTGTGCCTTCTAACTCAGGTTCAATTTGTTGTGGATGTTTCATATCTATGAATACTTCTCCATTTATGAACCCTTGTCCTGTCATATTAACTCCAGCAACATTTCCTTTTAATGCTTCTCCGTACTTGCTTTTTCTGTCTACGTTAGTAACAATTGGAGCCATTTGTTGTTGAAATTTATCTAATTTAACACCGATTGCATCAGCGATCATATTTACACTTTCTACAAATCCAACATGTCCAGCAAGTGAAGAATCATTAACGCCTTTTATGAATTTATCAGCAGTTATTCCAACTCCTTGTTCCTCCATTACTGCAGGTCCAAATGGAGATAAACTATTTACTCTATTTGCTTCAATATGTGTAACATCTGTCATTGCACCAGTTAATGCGACTACTAGTAAGTCCATTATAAATCCAGGATTAATACCAGTCCCAAGTACAGTAACATTATTATCTTTTGCAATTCTATCTAGTTCTTTAGCTAACTCTGGTTCTTGTGCTTTTGGATAAGCCATTTCTTCTGCAGTACTAATTACATTAATACCTTTTTCCAAAATCAATTTCATTTTATCAAATGCTTTTCTTGTGTAAGAATCAGTTGCTAGTAAAACTAGATCACAATTCTCTTTAACTAATAATTCATTAATATTGCTACTAACTACTACGTCCGGATGATTGCCTTGATCACTTTCTAAAGCATTAAAAATACTTTTTCCAACTAGATCAGGATGCAGATCACAAACTCCTGTAATCTCTACTCCTTTTTTAGATAGCAACATGTCTGCCATACCCCTACCCATAGCTCCGAATCCCCAAATTACAATTTTAATATTTTTCATTTTTTACTCCTTCAATAATGTATTATATCACCACAATATATCATATCATAAAAACCCTTTCAATAAAATCATTTTGTATATATTTATATACAAAAAATACAGTTAATTTATGAGTATATTGCTAACCAAAAATACTACTTCAGAAAAAAACTATCACCCTAAGTGATAGCTTTTTTTTAGGAGGTACTCTCTTTTATTTTACTTGACTTGCACCTAATTCAAACG
>CAYYOU010000003.1:0-31425 GCA_964473425.1 uncultured Candidatus Izemoplasmatales bacterium
GAATTGATTCTTTTATCATTTCATTATTTTTGAATCCATTTTTTAGTTTAGGCAATATGCTATTCATAATATCACTTCCAGTCTTTTATATTATATATAATATAAAGGAAAAACAGTGTAACTTAGGTTACACTGTCAAATATAAATTATATTGATAAATGGCTTACTAATCTATATCATCAATAGGTGAGTCATATTCTGATTCTATATTCCCAAAATAACTACATTGTTTATTGAAAGATAATCTAAATCCATCTGGTTTTGTAGCTCCTTGACGGTTCTTAGAAATGATAATATCTACTTGGTCTGGACGGTTTGTGTCTTTTGGATGGTAATATTCATCTCTATAGAGGAATAAGATAATATCCGCATCTTGCTCTATAGATCCAGAGTCACGTAAATCAGCCATTACGGGTATTTTGTCTTCTCTTCTTTCAACGCCACGAGAAAGTTGAGATAAGGCGATAACAGGTATTTTTAATTCGCGTGCTATTTCCTTTAAGACTCTTGAAATCTCTGAAACTTCTTGAACTCGGTTAACTGTAGGATTAGATCCACTTAGAAGCTGTAGGTAATCTATTATTACTAAATCAAGTTTACCTTCTTGAACAAGTTTTCGGCATTTTTGTCTTACTTCTGTGATTTTTACAGTTCCAGCATCATCAAACATAATATTTAGCTTTGAAAGGCTTTCTTGTGCCAAGTTTAATTGTTGCCATTCAGTATTTGATAATTGTCCTGTACGTATTTTTACTCCATGAATTCTTGCTTCTGAGCTTAGCATTCTGCTTACTAACTGATCGCTCCCCATTTCTAAAGAGAAAAATGCAACGTGAGGTTTTTTATCCATTTTTGCAACATTTGTAGCGATATTTAAAGCGAAAGCTGATTTACCAATTGATGGTCTAGCTGCAATAATCATTAATTCTGAAGGTTGTAATCCTAATGTATAATGGTTAAGTTCATCGAATCCTGTATCTAACCCTGTGATTTTTCCAACGTTATCTTTCATACTTTCTGTTTTAGTAATTACTTGTTCAGTAACTTCACTTAATGATATAAAGTCAGTTGTTCTTCTATCTTTAGCTATATCGAAAATCAGTTTTTCGGATTGATCTACAAAATCAGCCGTATCATCTGCTGCATAACCATCTTCAACAATTTTACGTGCTGCATCCATAATTCTTCTTGTTACTGATTTATCTTTTACTATATTAATATAGTTATGTAAGTTTGCAATAGATGGAACTGCATTTATTAACCCTAAAATGTAATCAACTCCACCTGCATCTTTAAGAAGGTCTTTTGTTTCAAGGATATTTGTAAGAGTAGTGTAGTCTATCTCTACTCCATCTTGAAATAATTCCACCATTGCAGTGAAAATAACTTTATGTCTATATGCATAAAAATCATCAAACATTAGTTTATCAACTAATGTTTTTATTGTTCCAGGAACTACAAAGATACTTCCTAGTACTGCTTGTTCTGCCTCGAGATTATGAGGAGTTATTTTTTCCATATTATCCCTCTATTCTTCAACAACTAATACTTCGATTATTGCTGTTACATCTTTATGAAGTTTTACTTCAACATTGTAATTACCAAGTGCAGATATATCATCCTTTAATTGAATTTTACGTTTATCAATATCTAAATTGTTTTGTTTCTTAAACTCAGTGGTAATTTGTTTTGAGTTTATTTTTCCAAACAATTTCCCATTTTCACCTATTTTAACAAATACTTTTACAGGTAGACTCTCTATTTTTTCTTTTAAGATTTTCATTTCCTCAAGAAGTTTTCTTTCTTTTTCTTCTTTTTTAGCTTTTTCGACCTCGATAGATTGCATATTTTCTGTAGTTGCTTCAATTGCATTTTTGGATGAAAGTAAGTAATTACCATAACCTGTAGCAACGCCTATTATTTCACCTTTTTTTCCTCTACCTTTTACATCTTTAATTAAAATTATCTTCATTGGTTTTTCCTCCTGAATAGCATCGTTAATGAATTCGATTAACTCCTTCTTAACATTGCCTATATCTTTAGTTTCTATTTGAGCACCAGCATTATTTAGATGCCCTCCACCATTAAATTTCTCCATAATTATTTGAACATTAAATCCTTCCAAACTTCTGGCACTTATTCCAACCATTCCCTCTTCAAAATAACCAAGAGCAAACGATGCAACTGTATTATCAATTTCAAGTAGCATGTCTGCTACTTTTGCAAGTAGATTTCTTGATGATGCGATATTCTTTGGAACTATAACAAGTGAGAATTTAGAATGGACAACTTCAGCTATTGACAACAATTGTGATTTTAGTTGAATTTCTTCTAGACCCTCTCTAAGTATTGTTTTTACTTTGAAAGTATCCGCACCGAATTTTCTTAAAATCGCTGCTGCTTCAAATGTTCTAGATCCCGTTCTATATATAAAATTGTTTGTATCTACCATAATTCCAGATAGCATTACTGTAGCTTCAAATTGATTTATTTCAACATCTTTGGATGCTAAATCAATCATTTCAGTAACAAGCTCTACACTACTAGAAGCATAAGGTTCAATATGGCTTATTAATGCATTAGGTACAGCATCTGACAATTTTCTATGATGGTCTATGATAACTAATTTTTTCGTTTTCGAAATAATCTTTGGCTCAATAGTCTGTCCGAAAGAATGATGATCTACTAAAACTAGAAGATCTTCTCTATTAATAAAATCAAGTGCTAAAATAGGGGAAATAATATAATCTAAAAAGACTACATATTCATATGCTATTAATTGAATAATCTTCTGTACTGTTTTATCTGAACCCTCTGTGTCCAGTACAATATATGCTTCTTTGTTAAAAGTTTGAGCTAATTTTAATATACCCATTGCAGCACCAAGTGCGTCGGTATCAGGATGGATATGAGGCATAATAAATACTCTGTGGCTTTCTTCAAATAACTTTTCTAATTTTTGAATGTTAATTCTTGTAGTGATTCTTGTTCGTTTTTCAGCAGTATTAGTGTTTCCTCCAAAGTAGCGTAAATCATTACCTTCAATATTTACTACTATTTGATCCCCACCACGTGATAATGCTAAATCCAAAGCTTCTTCTGCGATATCTCCTAGTTTATTAAATTTGATATTAGCACAAGCGATACCACTACTAAGTGTAACTAACAAGTCATTTTCTTTTGAAATTTCAGATATACTCTTCAGAATCCCAAACTCGTTTTCTATTAGATCAACTAAATTTGTTTTATTCATTACTGCAATCAATTTAGAAGTAGCGATTGGAATTAAATAGAATCCAAAGTCTTCTGCCCAGTCTTCAAGCACTTTCAAATATCTTCCTTGTATATAACTTCTCTCAGATACATCTAAGACACTTATAGCATCATCTAGATTGTCTAAATTTAAAACAGCAATAACATCTGTTGAATCGTCATATTTTCTTTTTGTCTCTTCTCTTTCAGAAACTTGTGTTAAATATAGAATAAGATTATCAAAATCAAATTCCACTTCGTACTCATGAGTGTATATTTTAAGAATCAGAACCTTATCTGGTTGTTTACTAGTAAGATTATTGAATAGATCTGTCGATAAAGTTTCAATGTTTCTCTTAATTAGTACATTCTCAAAAATATCTTTTGCACAGTTGTTTGCCCATCTAATTACAAGTAATTCATCAAACAAAATAATCCCTAATGGCATTTCTGCAACAACTTTTTTTTCAGCAATGTCTTTTCTTTCAACTAGATTTTGAGTATCTTTGAGTTTTTTTGATAACCATGTGATTTTTTGATTTTTATGACGGTAATAAAAAATTTGAAAATACGCATTAATCATACCCAAAACTACTAATCCAGAAAATGCTAAAACAAAAACACTATTATCCCTAAAAATAATATATGCGAATAATATTAAAGCTACTAAAATCGGTACTAAAACTTTAAATAGTGTTTTGATATAATCACCTCGATTTGTCTTAATAATTATATCATAATAGGGTTAATTTTCAAAGTTAATCGATTGAAAAATATTTAAATAAAAAAGACTCAATTAATGAGTCTTATTCTTTAACGAATGGTAATAAAGCCATATGGCGTGCACGTTTTATAGCTACACTTAATTCAGATTGATATCTTGATTTAGTTCCTGTAACACGTTTAGGTAAGATTTTACCTCTATCACTAATAAATCTTTTAAGAAGATCTATGTTTTTATAATCTATATATGTTACTTTGTTATCAGTGAAATAACATCTTTTTTTACGTTTTTTACGGAAATTTCCAGGTCTTGCCATTTTACATTCCTCCTTTTAGAATGGTAAATCATCCTCAGCTACATCTATTGTAGGAGTTGATTCTTGTTTCTTTGGTTTTTCATAATCATTTTTTTGATAACTTCTTTGGTACTCTTGAGAACCATGTTCATCAGTATCATTATTCCCATGACTTTTAGGTTCTAAGAATTGAACACTATCACAAACAACTTCAGTTGTGTATTTTCTGATCCCATCTTTGTCGTCGTAAGAACCTGTTTGTATTCTGCCTTCAACACCTACTAGACTACCTTTTTTAACATAACGAGCTAAATTTTCAGCTTGTTTTCTCCAAACAACACATTGAATGAAGTCAGCTTCTCTTTCTCCAGAAGGTCCTGTGAAAGTGCGATTTACTGCAAGTGTAAACTTCACTACTGCAAGATTACTTGAAGTATATCTTAATTCAGGGTCTTTTGTTAAACGTCCTACTAAAATAGTACGATTGATCATAAAATCACTCCTTATCTTTCATCTTTTAAAATTAAATAACGAATAATAGATTCTTTTATTCTTACAATACGGTCGAATTCAATTCTAGCTTCATCGTTAGATACTACGTCTAAAATTACGTAATAACCTTTTTGATGCTTATCGATTTCATAAGCTAGATCTTTTGTACCCCATTCGGTTACCTTTGTTATCTCTGCACCACGAGACGTAAAAATAGCGTTTAATTCTTCAATTAAAGCCTTTCTATCATCTTCTAATACAGTAGGTCGAATGATGTACATAATTTCGTATTTTCTCATTTTATATACCTCCTTTTGGTCTATTGGCTGCATCACAGCAAGGATGAGTTTCCACTCATGCTGAATAATTATATCACAGTTGTTTTTCAAAGTAAACTCTTTAATACTAATTGTTATATATAATATATAACCCTAATAGTGTATCATACTTATTGGATTTTGTAACCTACTTGAAATACTGTTTTATGTTCAAAATAAGTGATAAACTGTAGATACAAGAGGGATTTGAAAATCTTTTATCCTCTATTGAGTTTTTGTATATAGTTTCTATGTAATGAAAAAAAATTGTTATCCATCCATTTCTTTGCTGATTTGGCACAGAAAAAGTGAAACTGTATATGTTTCACTTTTTCATTTATTTAAGTTGAATTAATTCTTTTCTTACTAGGTTAAGGGCAAAAATAGTTGCTCTGTTTCTGATCATTTCTCTGTTTCCATTAAAAATCATTTTATAAGTTCTTGTATTACCCAAATAATTAATTCCAAAAAATACAAGCCCGACTGGTTTTTCTTTTGTTCCACCAGTAGGTCCAGCTATGCCTGTTACTGAAACACATATATCAGATATAGTCTTATTATATAGATTATTTGCCATCTCATAAGCGCATTCATTGCTCACTGCTCCATTAGTACTAAGTGTATCTAAAGAAACGTCTAAATACTTTACTTTGGCTTCATTACTATATGTAACTATACTTTCAGAAAACACTTTTGATGAACCACTTACGCTAGTTATTGAACCAGCTAAAAGTCCACCTGTACAACTCTCCACAACTGATATTATAAGGTTATTCTTTGACAATAACTCAACAACAACACCTTCTAGTGTATCGTTCAAATCTCCGTATATGTATTTCTCAAACTTCTTTTTAAACTCATTCATGGCACTTTCTAAATCACTAAGTTTATTTGAAGTAAATACGTATTTTATTTCTCCTATGCTTGCGTAAGGAGCAATATTAACATTAGAATGAAGCTGATAGAATCCTTCAAGTGCTTTTTCCATCGAAGATTCACCAGTTCCAACAAGTCTAAATCCCTTTGAAAAAAGCTTGATATTTAGTATCTGTTTCAAGTATTCAACTGATTCAATTAACATAGGCAACATTTCATGTGGTGGACCCGGAAGTAAAATAATTGTTTTTTCTCCTTTAGAAAATATAACTCCAGGCGCAGTTCCAAGATCATTGTGCAAAATGAAACTTTTTTTAGGAAAATAAGCTTGTTTATCATTCGTATTCTGCATTTTTAATCCTATGTGGTCAAAGTATTCTTTGATTCCTTTAAGTACTTCTTGATTTATACTAGCTTCAACCCCAAAATAATCAATTACAGTTTCTCTTGATATATCGTCTATTGTTGGTCCAAGACCTCCTGTAAAAATGATTAATTCTTCATCTATAAAGTCGAGTATCTTGTAATATTCTTCTTTTTGGTCATCTATAACAAATGATCTATTTGTATCGATTCCGATTTGATTTAGCATTCTTGAAATAATAGCTAAGTTTGTATTGATAGTTTTTCCAGTTAGGACTTCTTTTCCAACAGTAATGATTGCTGTTCTCATAATATCACTCCTCTAGTATTTTTGCTGTTCCTCCAACAAATACAGTTTGAATTTCTCCGTTTTTGATTGTGAGTTTTGTAATGATCTCCGATGGTAGGTCCATACTGTACCCTTGTCTAAGTATCCATTCGGTTTTGTCTTTATCTACATAATTATTTAAATAACACCCTAGTGCACCATTACTTGTTCCAGTTGCACTTTCTTCATTTATACCAACAATAGGAGCAAAATTTCTACCATATGCATCAGCATCTTTATCATCTGTCAAAGAGAAACAATGTACTCCAATTACGTCGTAATTAACGGACAATTCAATGATTTTCTCAAATACAGGAGATAACTTGTCTAGCTTTTTGATACTCTTAACAGGTATAAATATTTCCTTCATCCCAGTCGAGATAACTCTAATAGGAAGACTCCTATCTACAAATCCATTTTCAAGAAAGCAGTCTTCAATTTCATTAGGATCTACGTATTCACCATATATCGGTGGGACTTGTTCCATGTAAACTAAGTCTTTCCGAATATCTAATTTTAAGATACCTGCTTTAGTTTCTTGCGTATAGAATCCCTCCTGGATCATATCTAAATCTCTGAGTAAATTAAATGTGGCAATAGTTGCATGACCACATAAGCCCACTTCACTAATAGGCGTGAAAAAACGTATATGAAAATCTGCATTTTCGCTATTTAAAACAAAAGCAGTCTCAGAATAGTCTATTTCCTTAGCGATTTTTTGCATTTGTTCTTCACTTAATATGCCTGCATTAATAACCACTCCAGCTTTATTTCCTCCGTGTGGTTCTTTAGAAAATGAAGTAAGTCTATAAATTTTGGGAATCATGTAATCACCTACTAATCTCTTATGTATATATTTATTTTATCATATATTCAAGGTGATACTATACAAAAAAAAGCACAAATGTGCTTTTTTATTAAACATTAAATCTAAATAACAATACATCCCCGTCTTTTACAATGTACTCTTTTCCTTCTGATCTAGATTTACCAGCTTCTCGAGCCCCTAACTCTCCACCATACTTAACATACTCCTCATATGGGATTGTTTCTGCTCTAATAAAACCTCTTTCAAAATCACTGTGGATTATGCCTGCACATTTTGGAGCTTTCATACCCTTTTTAAAAGTCCAAGCTCTAACTTCGTCTGGACCTGCGGTAAAATATGTTTCTAATCCTAAAAGTTTGTAACTTCTTTTTATTAATTTATCTAACCCAGATTCAACAATCCCAAGGTCTTCTAAAAACATTGCCTTCTCATCATCATCTAATTCACCAAGTTCAGCTTCGATTTTAGCGCTTATAACTACAACTTCACTATTATCTTTAGTAGCGAATTCTTTGATTTTCTTAACATATTCATTATTTGAAAAGTCACTGATTTCATCTTCAGATATATTAGCTACATAAAGCATTGTTTTTTGTGTAAGAAAATTAAAATTCTTAATGAAAGCTAACTCACTTTCAACATATTTAATAGTTCTGATTGGTTGATTGTTCATCAATGTTTCACGTATATTAGAAAGTATATTATACTCGTAAACAGAGTCCTGGTCAACTTTTAGCTGGGCCTTCTTCAAAATCTTTGGAATTCTCTTGTCAACTACTTCTAAATCAGCAAAAATTAACTCTAAATTTAGTATTTCTATGTCTCTTACAGGATCTACAGTGCCATCAACGTGAGTAACATTATCATCATCAAATGCTCTAACAACATGAACTATTGCATCTACTTCTCTAATGTGACTTAGAAATTTATTACCAAGTCCTTCTCCCTTTGATGCACCTTTTACTATTCCTGCAATATCTGTAAATTCAAATATTGTTGGAATCGTTTTTTTCGGTTTTGCTATTTCTGTCAGTTTATCGATTCTTGTGTCTGGTACCTCAACTACTCCTACGTTTGGATCTATTGTAGCAAATGGGTAATTTGCAGCAAGTGCTCCTGCCTTTGTTATTGCATTAAATAGTGTCGATTTCCCAACATTTGGTAATCCAACTATTCCAGCGGTTAAACCCATATTATCAACTCCTTTAAGCCTACATTATTATACTTTTTTTTATACTTTTTTACAAGAAAAAAAGAGGAAATCCTCTTTTAATCGTCAGGGTGAGTTCCAAGTGTAACTACTAAAGATTCATATGTAACTCCATCCCTTATATATCTAAGTTGAATTTCTTCTCCAACTTGAGAATTTAAGATAGCCTCTTTCAAATCATTAAAGTTCATAACCTCTAAGAAATCGTCATAAGAAGTATTTTTATACCCAATAATTGTATCCCCATCAAGTAATCCAGCTGCTTCTGCAGCTCCTCCTTCAAGAACATTAGGAATACAGACCCCATAATCTGTTCCACAGACATTAAGTTGTGCATTAGTAGATATTCCTAAGTATGGTCTAGTAATTTCCCCATCATCTTCTAAATCCATTGTAATTCTTTTTACAGTATTTGAAGGGATCGCAAACCCAATATTGGAAACAAATTCTTCAACAAGTTTCATATTATTAATTCCAATAAGTTCTCCATCAATATTTAATAATGCTCCACCACTATTTCCAGGACTTATTGCTGCATCATGTTGTAACAATGTTGCTTCAAAATCTCCGTCAACAACATATCTTGTTAGTCCGCTTACTATACCCATTGTTACAGTTCCATAATATGTGAATCCTAATGGATTACCTACTGCAAAGACAAACTCACCTATTTCTAATTCATAAGAATCAGCAAATTCGATAACAGTAAAGTCTTGATTCGATTCAAATGTAAAGACTGCTAAATCTGTTGTGGGATCAGACCCTAAAATTTCAGTGTACTCATCTATTACTTCAAACAAAACACCATTTTCTTCATATACAACCGACAACGCTATAGAGTCTTCTACAACATGATGGTTTGTTACTACATAGTAAGTTGTCCCTTCTTTTTTATAAATAACACCAGAACCTGTTCCAGTGGCTTCTAAAGATGCACTAACAACACCAATAACTCCGCTTCTTGCAACACTTATCATGTCAGAAACCGCAGTTTGAAAGGAACCTAAATCATATATCGTATCGACTGTTGTATCAGGCATCATTTCCTCTATTAAGTCTTTAAGTTCATCATCTGAATAATAATTTATTTCTGTACCTAATCCATCTGTAACACAACCTGATAGAAAAATCAGTAGAGATACAGAAAATACTAATAATATTTTTTTCATTTATATTCTCTCCTTTATGTTAAAAAGTCTATATGCATTTTTAGTTGTTTCTTCTGCAATAATTTCATAAGAAACATTTCTAATCTTGGCAATTTCTTCAGCTACTAGTTTAACTCTACTAGGTTCATTGGTTTTACCTCTAAAAGGGTGTGGAGATAAGTAAGGAGCATCAGTTTCTATTAACAACTTGTCAATTGGAACCATCTCAGCTACCTTTTTAGGCTTATGTCCATTTTTGAAAGTAACAGGTCCACCCAGTGAAATATGTAATCCTAGATCAAGAAAATTCTTTGCCATTTCAGGACTACCTGAATAACAATGCATGATTCCCTTAAGATTCTTATATTCACTTAATACATTATAAGTAGCCTCAGTAGCATCTCTCATATGTATTATTAACGGTTTATTGTACTTTCGTGACAATTCAATTTGTCTTTTAAACACTTCAATTTGCTCATTAATGAATTTCTTATCCCAATAGAAATCAAGACCACACTCTCCAACACCTACCACTCTTTCATGTTGTATTTGTTTAGTAAGTAGTTCGTAATCGCCTGGTTTAATATCCTTTGCATCTGTAGGATGAAACCCTACAGTTGCATAGATAAATGGATACTTTTCAGCAAGTTCTATTGCAAGTTTATTTGTCTCTTTATCATATCCAACTACAATCATCGTTTCAACTGAATTATCAAGAGCTCTCTGAATCACTTCAGGGAGGTTATCAATGTATTTATTTGAATTTAAATGTACATGAGTATCTACTAACATTTTTATCACCTATTTCATTATAACAAAATTATACTATATTTGTATGAAGATTTTGTGAAATTCGCATATAAAAAAGAGACCGAAGTCTCTTTTGTTATTTTGTTTTATATTTTAAAAATTATTCAAGCATTTCTGCAACAATACCAGCACCAACAGTACGTCCACCTTCTCTAATAGAGAATTTAGTACCTTGTTCAAGTGCGATTGGGTGAATTAATTCTACGATCATTTCTACATCATCACCAGGCATAACCATTTCTACACCTGCAGGTAATTCGATAACACCTGTAACGTCTGTAGTTCTGAAATAGAATTGAGGACGATAGTTACTGAAGAATGGAGTATGACGTCCACCTTCTTCTTTTGAAAGAACGTATACTTGTCCTTTGAACTTTGTATGAGGCGTAACACTTTTAGGTTTAGCTAATACTTGTCCACGTTGAATGTCTTCTCTAGCAACACCACGAAGTAAAGCTCCAATATTATCTCCAGCTTCAGCTCGGTCTAATAATTTACGGAACATTTCAACACCTGTACATACAGTTTCTTGAGTGTCTCTAATACCAATAATTTCAACTTTTTCTCCAACTTTGATAGTTCCACGATCAACTCTACCAGTTGCAACTGTTCCACGTCCAGTAATACTGAATACGTCTTCAACAGGCATTAGGAAAGGTTTGTCAGTTTCACGAAGTGGTGTATCAAAATAATTATCTACAGCATCCATTAAGTCCATAACACGTTGTTCATGTATTGGATCTCCTTGTAAAGCTAGTAATGCAGAACCTTGGATTACAGGAATTTCATCTCCAGGGAAGTCATATTCTTCTAGTAATTCACGAATTTCCATATCTACTAATTCTAATAACTCATCATCATCAACCATATCTACTTTATTCATAAATACGATTAATTTAGGTACACCTACTTGACGAGATAGTAAAATATGTTCTCTTGTTTGAGGCATTGGTCCATCATTAGCACTAACAACGATGATTCCACCGTCCATTTGTGCTGCACCTGTAATCATGTTTTTAACGTAGTCAGCATGACCAGGACAGTCAACGTGTGCATAGTGACGTTTTTCAGTTTCATATTCTACATGTGAAGTATTAATTGTGATTCCTCTTTCTCTCTCTTCTGGTGCATTATCGATTGAAGCGAAATCAGCAGCAACAGTATCTCCTACTCCTCTTTTAGCTAATACAGTAGCGATAGCAGCTGTTAAAGTTGTTTTCCCATGGTCTACGTGACCAATAGTACCAATATTCATATGTGGTTTGTTTCTTACGAATTTTTGTTTTGCCATTTTAATTTCCTCCTTAATATTTTTCTTATATTTTATCAAATTAATTTTATCGCATTATGGCTTATAATGCAAGTTTTAAGTCAAATTAACCGTTACGTTTTTTAATAACTTCTTCAGCAATTGACTTTGGACATGTAGAATAATCTGCAAACTGCATAGTATAGTTTCCACGTCCTTGTGTGTTTGATCTTAAGCTAGTAGCATATCCAAACATCTCTGCAAGTGGTACTTTAGCTTTGATTTGTTGAGCATTAGCACGTTGTGATTGCCCTTCAATTCTACCACGGCGACTAGTTAAATCTCCAATTACATTTCCTAAATAATCATCAGGTACAATAACATCTACTAACATAATTGGTTCAAGTAAAATAGCGTTACATAGCTCTTTCGTTTTCTTAAGTGCCATTCCAGCAGCTACTTTAAATGCCATTTCATTTGAATCTACATCATGATAAGAACCATCATATAGTGTTGCTTTTAAATCTATTAATGGGTATCCTGCGACAACTCCATTATCTAAAGATTCTTCAAGTCCTTTTCCAACAACAGGAATATATTCTCGAGGTACAGATCCACCAACAATTTTGTTAACGAATTCGAAACCTTTTCCTGGGTTTGGTTCAAATCTAATCCAAACATGTCCATATTGTCCACGTCCACCAGATTGTCTAACGAATTTCCCTTCAATTTCAGCTTCTTGTGTGATTGTTTCACGATAAGAAACTTGAGGAGCTCCTACGTTTGCACCAACTTTAAATTCTCGTCTCATTCTTTCAACAAGTATGTCTAAATGTAATTCACCCATACCAGCAATAATAGTTTGTCCAGTTTCTTCATCAGTATATGTTCTGAAAGTTGGATCTTCTTCTGCTAGTTTATTTAAGGCTACACCCATTTTATCTTGATCTGCTCTACTGTTTGGTTCTATTGCTACACTAATAACCGGTTCTGGGAATACCATTTTTTCTAAAATAACGTGGTATTTATCTTCACATAACGTGTCACCTGTCATTGTGTTTTTTAGTCCTATTGCAGCTGCAATATCTCCTGAATATACATGATCAATCTCATTACGAGAATTTGCATGCATTTGCAGGATTCGACCTATTCTTTCTTTTGAATCTTTTGTTGCATTTCTAATATATGACCCTTTTTTCAATTGTCCAGAGTAAACTCTGAAGAATGTAAGTTTTCCAACAAATGGGTCCGTCATAACTTTAAAAGCTAATGCTGCGAATTTTTCATCGTCAGAAGCTTTAAGTATTACGTCATCTCCATTTTTGTCGATTCCTTTAACATCCGCAACCTCTAATGGGCTAGGTAGATAATCTATTGCTGCATTCAACAATAATTTAACACCTTTATTTTTAAATGCAGAACCACATAATACAGGGAAGAATTCAACGTCTAGCGTAGCTCTACGTATGGTAGCTTTAAGTAATTCTGGGCTAATTTCTTTTCCTTCTAAATATAGATCCATCATTTCATCATTAAAATCAGCGACTGCTTCAATTAATTCCATTCTCTTTGTTGCTGCTTTTTCTTTTAAACGATCCGGTATACTAATTTCTACAGCTACTTCTTCAGCACCACCATCGTAATGGTAGGCTTTCATATCAACTAAATCGATAATTCCGTCAAACTCGTTTTCGGCCCCAATTGGCCACTGAAGAGCTGCAACGTGTGCTGCTAATCTTTCTCCAAGTGAATTAACACTCATTTCAAAGTCAGCACCAATTTTATCCATTTTATTAACAAAAACAATACGAGGTACTTTGTACTCATTTGCCTGTCTCCAAACCGTTTCAGTTTGAGGCTCAACACCAGCTTGTGCATCTAATAGAGCAACACTTCCATCTAATACACGAAGTGATCTTGATACTTCTACAGTAAAATCTACGTGACCAGGAGTATCGATAATGTTAACACGGTGATTATTCCAAAAAGCTGTTGTCGCAGCTGATGTAATTGTAATCCCACGTTCTTGTTCTTGTTCCATCCAGTCCATTTGTGAAGCACCGTCATGTGTTTCACCAATTTTATGAATTCTTCCCGTATGATATAAAATACGTTCAGTTGCAGTAGTTTTTCCCGCATCAATATGCGCCATGATTCCGATATTTCGAGTCATGTCTAAACTATATTCACGTGCCATTATGATATCTCCTTTCTACCAACGATAATGAGCAAAAGCTTTATTAGCGTCAGCCATTCTATGGATGTCATCTTTCTTCTTAACAGATGCACCATTTCCTTGACTAGCATCAATGATTTCTTTGGCTAATCTTTCTTCCATTGTTTTTTCATTTCTTAATCTTGCGTATAATGTCATCCATCTAAGTCCAAGAGTATATCTTCTTTCATCTCTAACTTCGACAGGTACTTGATAGTTTTGTCCACCGATTCTTCTTGATTTTACTTCAAATGTAGGCATAACATTTTTTAAAGCTTCTTCAAATACTTCAATTGGGGGTTGATTTGTAACTTCTTCAACTTTTTTGAACGCTCCGTATAATATTTTCTGAGCAGTTCCTTTTTTTCCATCCAACATGATGTTATTAATTAATTTAGTAACTAATTTAGAACGATATATTGGATCTGGTAATACGTCTCTTTTGGCTATATGACCTTTACGAGGCATAATTAATTCCTCCTTTCAAAATTATAAATTATTTATGCTTTTTTTGCTCCATATTTAGAGCGACCTTGTTTTCTGTTTTCTACTCCTGTAGTATCTAATGTACCACGGATGATATGGTATCTAACTCCAGCTAAGTCTTTTACTTTTCCACCACGAATTAACACAACACTATGTTCTTGTAATTTGTGTCCAATTCCTGGGATGTATGCAGTTACTTCAATTCCATTTGATAATCTAACACGAGCATATTTACGAAGTGCTGAGTTAGGTTTTCTTGGAGTCATTGTAGCAACACGTGTACAAACACCACGTTTTTGCGGACTTGGTTGATGCTTAGATTCATTCTTTAGTGAGTTAAATCCAACATTTAAATGACGCGATTTAGATTTCTTAATTTTACTTTGTCTTCCTTTTCTTACTAACTGATTGATTGTAGGCATTTAATAGTTTCCTCCTCTCTATTTATGTTCCACACTACCAGGTGGTTCGAAATTGTCATAAAATTTAGAGCTTATGCGATAAACTCTAGTATTTTATTCCTATTTAGCAAATATATTATATACCACATAGGCAGGCGTGTCAATAATTATATTAATCTTTTTTAATTGAGCCTTATTTCAAAGAAAAAGCCTATCAAACGATAGGCTTTTTCTGATTAATTATTAAAAGTCTAGATCATCAATTACAAACGGATTAGAATCCTCTTCAACTACTTCTTTACTGGCTTTTTCATAATTGAAATATGTATCTTTTAGAATACCAGTACCTGCAGGAATTAATCCTCCGATAATTACATTTTCTTTAAGTCCTACTAAATCATCTACTTTACCGCGAATCGCAGCATCTGTTAATACTCTAGTAGTTTCTTGGAATGAAGCAGCACTTAAGAATGAATCACTTCTTAAACTCGCTCTAGTAATACCTAATAAAACTGGTCTACCAATCGCAGGTCTCTTACCGCTCTTCAATACTTCTTCATTTACTTTCATAAATTCTTTAATTGAAACTTGTGCTCCTGGTAATAATGTAGTGTCACCTTCTAATATAACATTAAGTTTTCTCATCATTTGATGGATGATTACTTCAATGTGCTTATCAGAAATTTCAATACCTTGTGCACGATATACTTTTTGTACTTCTTTTAAAATATATTGATGTACTGTTTCAGCATCTGTTGCTTTTAGTAATTGTTTAGGATCGATTGAACCATCAGTTATTCTTTGTCCTGAGAATACATCGTCTCCTTCTTCAACCAATAAAGTAACTCCACTGTTAGTTTCATAAACTATTTTTTCTAATTTATTTTCAACGGTTACTTTGTATCTTTCTTCAACTATTTCAATTTCAGAAACCGAACCATTGATTTCACTAATTACAGCTTTTCCTTTTGGTGTACGTGCTTCAACCAGCTCTTGGATACGAGGAAGCCCTTGAGTAATGTCTGAACCAGCAACTCCACCAGTATGGAACGTACGCATTGTTAACTGTGTACCAGGTTCTCCAATTGATTGAGCGGCAATGATACCAACACTTTCTCCAACTTCAACTTGGTCTCCAGTAGATAAGTTTTGACCATAACACTTTTTACAAACACCTAATTTTGAATCACAAGTAAGTACACTTCTAATTTTCAATTTTAAGATACCTGAATTAACAATGTTGTTTGCAACTTCATCAGTAATATAACCTTCTCTTGGTAAAATTACTTCACCAGTTTCAGGATGCACTACAGTTTCAGTAGTATAACGTCCAACTAATCTATCAATAAATGGAACAATTTCTTTTCCATCATCATGTAGTATTGCTTTTACGGTAGTTCCCTTACGTGTATGACAATCTTCTTCAGTAATTACTAAATCCTGGCTTACGTCAACTAAACGTCTTGTTAGGTAACCTGAATCGGCTGTTTTCAAGGCTGTATCGGTAGATCCTTTACGAGCCCCATGAGTAGAGATAAAGAACTCACTCATCGTTAATCCTTCAATAAATGAAGATTTAACTGGTAATTCGATTGTAGATTTAATTCCTGCCTTAATGTTATAAGCAGTATTTAATCCTTCACGTTTTGTATTAGCCATAGAACCACGGATACCTGCTAACTGTGTAAAGTTAGATGCATTCCCTCTGGCACCAGAATCGCTCATCATAAAGATATGATTATCTTTTGTAAGTTCAGCCATTAATCCTGTTTGAATTCTGTTTTTAACTTCGGCCCATTCTTTTACAACTAATTTATAACGTTCATAATCTGTTAGTAATCCCATTTCATATTGTTCATAAAGTGCGGCTACTAACTTTTCAGTTTTTTCAACTTCTAATTTTTTACCTGAATAAACCTTTACATCTGCTGCTGAAACAGTAATTCCAGCTTGTGTTGAATATTTAAATCCTAAGTTTTTCAGTTTATCTAACATTTTTGAAGTTTCATTTATTTTAAATTGAATGAATACTTCACTAATAATTTGTGATAAGAATCCTTTTTTGAATGGAGATACTATTTCTGCATTTTTAATGTATTCCCTAATATTTGTCCCTTTTGGTACAAAGTATCTATCAGGAGTAACATATTTCTCTTCTCCAGTTTCAGGATTTTTTTGCTTTTGAAGATTTGTTAAAGTTGGTTCGTCTAAGTATGCAAAGCTTCTTGGCAAAATTTGGTTAAATGTTAATTTACCATAAGTTGTGATTAGATAACCATTTTTTTGTTCTTCTGTAAGTGGTGCATTACCAAGTGAACTACCTCTTATTGCAATTCTAGAATGTAATGTAATCAGTTTATTTTCATAGGCAATGGTTGCCTCATCATAATCACTAAATACTTTACCTTCTCCAATATCACCTTTTACTTCTAATGTAAGATAGTAGTTACCAAGTACCATATCTTGCGACGGAGTTACTATCGGTTTGCCATCTTTAGGGTTTAAGATGTTATTTGAAGCAAGCATTAATACTCTAGCTTCTGCTTGTGCTTCTTCACTTAGTGGAACATGAACTGCCATTTGATCCCCATCAAAATCTGCATTAAATGCAGTAGTAACAAGTGGATGTAATCTAATAGCTTTTCCTTCTACTAAGATTGGTTCAAATGCTTGAATACCTAATCTATGAAGAGTAGGGGCACGGTTTAGTAATACTGGGTGTTCTCTAATTACGTCTTCTACAACGTCCCAAATTCTTTCATCTTTAAGTGTTTCAATCATTCTTTTTGCACTTCTAATATTTGAGGCGATTTCTCGCTCAATTAATTCTTTGATTACGAAAGGTTTAAATAATGTAACTGCCATTTCTTTTGGTAATCCACATTGATACATTTCAAGTGAAGGACCAACAACGATTACAGAACGTCCTGAATAATCAACACGTTTTCCAAGTAAGTTTTGTCTGAAACGACCTTGTTTACCACGTAATAAATCACTTAATGATTTTAATGGTCTATTTTTTTCAACTACTACTTTACGCCCACGTTTAGAGTTATCAATTAATGCATCCACAGCTTCTTGAAGCATACGTTTCTCGTTTTTAGTAATTAGATGAGGTGCATTTTGTTCAAATTGTCTTTTAAGACGATTATTACGATTTAAGATACGACGATATAAATCATTGAGATCGGTAGTTGCGAAACGTCCACCATCTAACTGAACCATTGGACGAAGTTCCGGAGGTATTACAGGTAATACGTCTAGCACCATCCATTCAGGTTTGTTATCAGATTTATCCAGTGATTCTACTATTGCAAGTCTTTTAATGATTTTCTCACGTTTTTGTTTAGAAGCAGTTGGCAAATCTTTTCTAAGTTGCAGAGTTTCCTCTTTTAAATCTAATTTTCTAAGTAATACTTTTACAGCCTCGGCTCCTGTTAGAGCTTTGAAACGAGTACCATATTCCATATACTTTTTAGAATATTCTGCTTCACTCAATATTTGTTTAAATTGTAAGTCAGTATCTCCAGAATCAATAACGATATATGATGCTAAATATACTACTTCTTCTAAATCTTTTGCTTTTAAAGCTAGTAATGTTGCTAAGCGTGATGGAGAATTTCTTAAATACCAAGTGTGCACTACTGGGGCAGCTAACTCGATATGTCCCATTCTTTCTCTACGTACTTTGCTTTCAGTAATTTCAACACCACATACAGGACATTTTTTACCAGTATGTGAGCTTCTTTTTGATTTGTTGTTACAAGCACATTGATAATCTTTTGTTGGTCCAAAGATTACTTCACAAAACAGACCGTCTTTCTCAGGTTTCAAAGTACGGTAATTGATTGTTTCATGTTTTTTTACTTCACCAAATGACCATCCTCTAATTTCTTCAGGCGAGGCTAATCTAATTTTATAATGTGAAAATATTTGACTCATAAAATCACCCTACTTTCTAAGATTGGAACCCATATTTTGTTATATAATCTTCTGAATCTTCATTTACTAAACTCTTATTTGCTTCATTAACACCTGTTTTTTTGTTGATTAATTCAACATAAATTCCAAGTGATTGTAATTCTCTAGTTAGTACTCTAAATGATTCTGGAAGGCTAGGTTCTGGAATACTTTTTCCATCAACTATTGCTCTAAATACTTTGTTTCTTCCGATAATGTCATCTGACTTAACAGTTAACATTTCTTGAAGAGCGTATGCAGCGCCATATGCTTCTAGTGCCCATACTTCCATTTCTCCAAAACGTTGTCCACCATTTTGAGCTTTACCACCCATAGGTTGTTGAGTTACTAGGGTATATGGTCCTACTGAACGTGCATGTAATTTATCATCTACCATGTGGTCTAGTTTAATCATATACATTACTCCAACACTAATACGGTTATCGAATTTTTCACCAGTTAATCCTGAATAAAGTGTTTCTTTACCGTCAGCTGCCATTCCAGCTTCTTCAATAATTTGTTGTAATTCTTCTATCTGAACACCATCAAATACTGGAGTTGCAACATGCACACCAAGTCTCTTAGCTGCGATTCCTAGATGTAGTTCTAATACTTGTCCGATGTTCATACGTGAAGGCACTCCTAGAGGATTAAGCATTATATCAATAGGCGTTCCATCAGCCATATATGGCATATCTTCAGGAGGTAATATTTTCGAGATAACTCCTTTATTACCATGGCGTCCTGCCATTTTGTCACCTTCGTTGATTTTACGTTTTTGTACGATATATATTCTAACTACTTCGTTTACACCTGGAGATAATTCATCTTTATCTGCACGTCTGAAATGCTTAACACTATGAACAATTCCACCACCACCATGAGGTACTCTTAAACTTGTATCTCTTACTTCACGTGATTTTTCACCGAATATAGCCAATAATAATTTATCTTCTGGAGTTGGGTCTGTTTGTCCTTTAGGAGTAACTTTACCAACTAAAATGTCGCCTTCAAATACTTCTGCACCTGGAATAATAATTCCGATATCATCTAAGTACTTACGACCTTCATC
Organism: uncultured Candidatus Izemoplasmatales bacterium; assembly: GCA_964473425.1. GTDB lineage: Bacteria > Bacillota_I > Bacilli_A > Izemoplasmatales > Izemoplasmataceae > JAFGXW01. The sequence goes on from CAYYOU010000003.1 coordinate 20,028, forward strand.
TCCAACATTTGGAATTTCTCTTGTTATTTCTTCTTTACCTAGTTTTGTGTCTCTTGCTTCAATTTCATATTTTTCTATATGAATTGAGGTTAATACATCTTGACGTACTAAACGTTCAGACATAATAATAGCATCTTCAAAGTTGTAACCATTCCATGTCATGAATGCAACAACCACATTTCTACCAAGAGCTAGTTCTCCTTTTTCCATTGAAGGACCATCAGTTATGGTATCTCCTGCAGTTACTATGTCACCAATTTCAACTATTGGAGTCTGATTAATGCAAGTTCCTTGATTAGATCTTTTGAATTTTTCTAAGACATACTCGTCGGTTACACCATTTTCTTGTCTAATTTTAATTCTTCTACCATCAACATATTCAACAGTTCCTGAATTTTCAGCTATCTCACATGATCCACTATCGTGTGCTGCTTTATATTCAATCCCTGTTCCTACATATGGAGCTTCAGGAACTAGTAGAGGAATTGCTTGACGTTGCATGTTTGCACCCATTAGAGCGCGGTTCGCATCATCATGTTCAAGGAAAGGAATACATGCAGTTGAAACAGATACGATTTGTTTTGGTGATACATCCATAAGTTCAACAGTAGTTCTGTTGTGCATTTTTGTTTCACCTTGGTTTCTAGCAACAACATAATCTTGTGCGATTTGTTTGTCATCATTAACAACTAAGTTACCTTGCCCAATTATATATTTTTCTTCTTCATCAGCAGATAAGAATACCATTTCTTCAGTAATTTGTGATTTCCCATTTGCTAATTGATTTACTTTTAAGTATGGAGTTTCCATAAATCCATATTTGTTTACTCTAACATATGAAGCCAAACTATTGATTAATCCAATATTTTGTCCCTCAGGTGTCTCAATAGGGCATATACGACCATAATGCGAATGATGTACGTCCCTTACTTCAAATCCAGCACGGTCTCTTGTAAGTCCACCTGGTCCAAGAGCTGAAATACGACGTTTATGTGTTAATTCATCAAGAGGATTAGTTTGAGCCATGAATTGTGATAACTGGCTACTTCCAAAGAACTCTTTCATTGAAGATGTAAGTGGTCTAATATTAATTAGATTTTGAGGAGTTATTTCTTCAGGATCTTTTGTTGACATACGATCCTTAACATTTTTTTCCATTTTTGTAAGACCAATTCTAAATTGGTTTTTAAGAAGTTCACCTATTAGTCTTAATCGTCTGTTTCCAAGATGATCAATATCATCTAAAGAACCAATACCATTAAATAAGTTTAAATAATATGAAATTGACGAAATAATATCTGAAGGCACTATATGTACTTTATCTTCATATGAATTATTCCCAATCAATTTAACTTGAATGATTTCATCTTCTTTGTTTTTAGTAAGAACTTCAAGAACTTGAATTTCAGCTAATTCAAAATAGATGTTTTCATTTTCTAATGTTGTATCATATGCTTCTTTAAGCTCTTTAACATAGGCTTTGCCCATCTCATCTGTAAGTGTTTTTTCTGTTTTAGCTATCGATTTTAGATACCCTTTATAATAAACTTTTGCAGTTTTATATTCTTGTTGTCTGATGTCTTCAAGTAAATCTTCATCAGTAATATAATCAAATAATTTAACATCATTTACTTCAGCGCTTCTGAATACACTTAGTTGATCTAAGAATGAATATTCAAGCTCATAAGCTCCAACACCTGGAACTTTATATGTATATAAATGACGATATTCTTTTAATTTTTCAATTATTTCATTTGTTATTTCTTGTTCTTTTTCAACAATTACTTCACCAGTTTCAGGATCAACTAAATCATATGCTAGTTGTTTACCATAAACGCGGTTCAACACATCAAGCTTTTTGTTTATTTTGTAACGTCCAACTTCTGCTAAGTCATATCTTTTAGCGTCAAATAGACGACTAACCAAGAATGCTTTAGCTCCTTCTTCAGTAGCAGTTTCACCTTGGCGAAGTTTTGAATATACTTCTTTAATGGCTTCTAAACTGTTTGTTGTTGGATCTTTACTAAGTGTAAGACTAAGGAAGTTTGATTCTCCATAAGTCTCTGTAATTTGTTTCTCACTAGAAAAACCTAACGCTCTCAATAGAGTTGTTAGGGCAATTTTTTTACTACGATCTAATTTAACAAATAAAACGTCTTTAGATCCTATTTCATATTCTAACCAAGCTCCTCTTGTAGGAATAACTTGACCTAAGAATTTACTTCTAAGAGTTTTCTTATCAATATTCTCGCTAAAGAATACACCAGCACTTCTTACAATCTGCGAAACTATAACTCTTTCGCTCCCGTTAATAATGAAAGATCCAGTTGAAGACATAATGGGAAAATCACCCATAAATAACTTCTGTTGTTTTATTTCGCCTGTCTCTTTATTTACTAATTTAACATTCACTCGCAAAGGTTTAGAATATGTCATATCCTTATCCTTAGATTGTGTAACATTATATTTTGGTTCATCAAATTCATAACCTTCAAAATATAATTCAATGTTTTCAGTAAAGTTTTGGATTGGGGAAATATCTCTAAATAGTTCTGCTAATCCTTTTTGAATAAACCAATTAAATGATTCTGTTTGAACCTTAATAAGGTCTGGTAAATCAATACTAGATTTTACTTTCGAGTAGTTTCGTCTCTCTCTTTTTTTACCGTATTGTACTAAATTGAAACTCACAAACGTCACCCCATTTATTTTGATAAAAACATGCTAAAAATGCAAAAAAGTGCCTAATTTGGCAATTTAAAATATTATCATAAATTCGTCAAATAGTCAATCAATTTCTACATCTAATAACAAAAAATCCGTTTTTCTTATTTACTATATCTACTACTGTATAAATCGTGTTTAGCTTGTTAAACGTTGAAACTGCGCCATGCTTTTTATTTATCACAACGAAAAACTCTCCATTTTTATTCAAGAATCTATTTGAGTCTTCAAAGAAACGATAAATCACTTCTTTTCCAGCTCTAATTGGAGGATTTGTGATAATTAAATCATATTTTCTTGTAATTTCATTAAATCCATCACTATAAAAAACATTTGCATTTGCATTATTTAATATTATATTACTCTTAGTTAATTCGATAGCTCTTTTATTAACATCTACCATATCTACTTCGAGATTATATACTAGATTCATATAAATTCCTATTACTCCATATCCACAACCTAAGTCTAAACATGATTTATGTTCTTCATTAAATGTTAGATATTTTAATAGTACATTTGTACCACGATCAAAATTATTTTTCGAAAATACACCGTTATCAGTATTGAACTTCATAGGTATATCATTAACACTAAAAGCAATCACTTGTGGATTGCTTTTTAGATTTTCATCTTCTTCAGAAAAATAGTGGGACATAATATCATCTCCATTTTCCTCTAGTATTTAAAAAGTCAAAAACCTGAGTTTTCACTCAGGTTGTATTGAAGTTAGCAATTATTTGACAGAAATTGTAGCTCCTGCTTCTTCTAATTTCTCTTGAATTTCAGTTGCTTCTTCAGGAGTAATGTTTTCTTTAACTGCTGCTGGAGCTGAATCAACTAAGCCTTTAGCTTCTTTTAATCCTAATCCAGTTAATTCTCTAACGATTTTGATTACTGCAATTTTTTTAGCACCAGGTGCTACTAATGTAACTGTAACTTCAGTTGGAGCAAGATCTTCTGCTGCTACTGGAGCAGCTGCTGCTACTGCAGATGGATCAACACCAAATTCTTCTTTCATTAAGTCAACTAGGTCTTTTAATTCTAATAAAGTTTTTTCTTTTAATGATTCAATTATTTCTGTATTTTTTAATTTAGCCATGATTAATTCCTCCTATTATTCTTGTGAACTTTCTTCTAAGTTTTTAATATGTAAGTCGATTGCGATTGCAACTTCCTTAATTGGCATTAATAATCCTGCAGCTATCATTGTAAGTAATACTTCTCTTGTAGGTATAGTTGCAATTTGGTTGATTTTTTCGTTGTTCATGTATTCTCCATCAACAACACCAACTTTTAGTTCAAGTGCTTTGTTCACTTTTGCAAATTCATAAATTACTTTTGCTGCTGATACACTGTCTTCTGTACTAAATGCTATTGCGTTTGGTCCAGTAAGTGATTCAGTCAGTTGAGAGTAACCTGCAGATACTGCAGCTCTTTTAGTAATATTATTCTTAATTACTTTAAGTTCACAACCATTTGCTGTTAGTTCTCTTCTTAATTTAGTTACTTGTTCAACAGTTAGTCCGCTGTAATCAACTACTACAAAACTATTAACATTCTGTAATTTATCAACTAAAACTTCAACTGCTTCGCTTTTTTTAGCTATTGCTTGTTTTGACACTCTTCCACCTCCAAAATGGCTTTCAAGTAAATAAAAACCTCTCATGTCATGGACAAAAGAGGATAGTTTATATCTATTCTTTTATCTCGTTAGGATATTAAGCATTTTGCACCTAAGTCTTGGACATATAAGTTTTATTTAATTGTATTGCTTAATTATTTTAACCTAAAATTGATTCTGTGTCAACTTTAATTCCCGGCCCCATTGTAGATGCTATAGACAAGTTTTGAATATATCCACCTTTAACAGTTGATGGTCTTAATCTGTTAATAGTATCATAGATTGTTCTTAAGTTTTCTAAGATTTGTTCAGCTTCAAATGAAACTTTTCCTATACTAACTGAAATGTTACCTACTTTATCAACTCTGTATTCTACTTTACCAGCTTTGATTTCAGTAATTGCTTTTGTTACATCCATAGTAACTGTTCCGGTTTTAGGGTTAGGCATTAAACCTTTTGGTCCTAATGTACGTCCAAGTTTACCAACTTGAGCCATCATGTCTGGTGTTGCTACTACTGTATCGAAATCAAACCAACCTTTTAATACTTTGTCAACTAGATCTTCTTGTCCAACATAGTCAGCCCCAGCTTCTTCAGCTTCTTTTGCTTTATCACCTTTAGCAAAAACTAAAACCTTTTTAGTTTTTCCTGTTCCGTGTGGTAACACTACTGCACCACGTAAATTTTGTTCTGCTTTACGCGGATCTAAGTTTAGGCGAATCGCAAATTCGATAGAAGCATCAAATTTTTCGAATGATACTTTTTTTAGTAAGTCTATTGCCTCAACTGCTGAATAAGTTTTACTTGTATCAACTTGAGCAGAAGCTGCTAAGAATTTTTTACCTTTTTTAGCCATAATTTTTTTACCTCCTAAATGTGGTCTAACGGGATTCCCTCCCACAATTAGTTGTATATTAACAACTAAGTGCTTAACTAATCTTGAATCTTGATTCCCATGTTTCTTGCAGATCCTGCTATAATTTTCATTGCTGCTTCAACGTCATTTGCGTTTAAGTCAGGCATTTTAGCTTCTGCGATAACACGTAGTTGATCTTTTGTAATTGAACCTGCAGTATCAGTTAATGAATTACTAGCTCCTTTTGCTACGCCAGCTGCTTTTTTTAATAAATCGCTTGCTGGTGGAGTTTTAGTAATGAATGTAAAACTTCTGTCATCATAAACGGTAATTACTACTGGAATAATTGAACCCATTTGCTCACGAGTTTTTTCATTGAATTTTGAACAAAATTCTTGAATATTTACTCCTGCTTGTCCCAATGCTGGACCTACTGGTGGAGCTGGGTTTGCTTTTCCCGCAGGAATTTGCAGTTTTACTGTAGTCTTTATTTCTTTAGCCACGAAAGACACCTCCTCTTTTTTCGTGATGTGGTAAGCAGATTTTAATAAATCCTCCCACTCAAAAAATAGCATGGCACATTGCATGCCAGGCTATTATACTATATTATTCTATCTGATGTCAAGATATTAATGCTATACCTTTTCAATATCCTCGAAGCCAAGTTCAACAGGCGTTTGTCTACCAAACATATCTACTAATACTGTGATTTCTTGTTTCTCAGGGTCTATTGAGTCAACGGTACCAATTTGGTTTAAGAATGGTCCAGTTGCAACACGTACTTTTTCGCCAACTTCAACATCAATTTTTGGTACTTCCATTAATCCACATTTTTTAAGAATTGGATTTATTTCATCATCTGGAAGTGGAACTGGTTTTGTTCCCCCACCACTTGATCCTAAAAATCCAGTTACACCAGGTGTGTTTCTTACAACAAACCATGAATCGTCAGTAACTTCCATTTCTAAAAATACATATCCAGGAAAGATTTTTACCATCTTTTCTTTAGTTGTACCGTCTGCTTTTTTTTCTATCTTTAATTCTTCAGGAATCATAACTTGAAAAATTCTATCTTCCATTTGCATTGATTCAATACGACGTTCTAAGTTTAGTTTGACAGAGTTTTCGAATCCAGAATAGGTTTGAACTACATACCATCTTCTACCTTCCATCATTAAGCTCCTAAATTATTCAGCCATTGGAATAAAGGACTAAGACCAATATCAATTAAAACAAAGAACATTCCAATTATAATCATAAAACCAAATACTCTTGCTGAATGGTTCACTATCATTTTTTTATTTGGCCAAACAACTTTTTTCATTTCACTGATGCTTGGAACGAAGAATGGCCAAACAGCCAATACAAACGAAACAGCTCCAATTACTATTACAAATATTGAAAATATTGTAATTTTTAGACTAGAATTAAATATCCATAAACTTGTATATTTAATCTCTAAGATAGTTCCTTCAACCAAGTAAACTCCAAGCACTATAACGATAGCACCTAAAACTCCTAAAAGTATTTTTTCGAATGGGTATTCTTTTTTAAGAATTTCGATTACTTTATTTTTTTTAATTTCTTCTACTTTTTTTGCCATTATTATTCACTCCTATTTGCTTTCCTTGTGGACAGTATGTTCCCCACATCGTTTACAGTATTTTTTTACTTGTAATCTCTCTTTTTTATCCTTGTTTTTAAAAGTCGTGTAGTTTCTAGATAAACAGACTTCACATATTAAAATTATTTTTTGTCTCATATTATCACTCTCTTGCATTTATATAATTTAGCAAAGATATATAATTTTGTCAAGCTACTTAGCAAAATGTTTATTTATTTTCTTCTTTGCTCGGTGCAATGAATTATAGATTTCTTTCTCATTTAGACCATACTTTTCTTTAATAAATGAGATGCTATAATTTTTTAGTTCTCTTAAAGTATATACTAAATGCTCGTTATTTGTAAGTATTTTTGAAATTTCTTTTTTTAGCAATTCATAATAAACACTATTTTGATTTAGATTGTTATTTGTCTCGTAAATATATTTCTCATTATTCTTAAATATTTCTTGTCTTCTAATCTTTTTTGTCAATATTGTAGAATATTTTCTTTGAAGATTTTGTTCGAAATATCTTGTGAATGATTTTGAATATGATTCGTCAAAGGTGTTAATTGATTTATATAAAATCATCATCCCTTCTTGGTACATATCATCATACTCAAAGTAAAGGTTGAATTTGTATATTTTTTTAGAAATTAAGCGAGAATACTTATCAAACATCAACTCCATTGCGTCGTTATCACCTTCTCTAATAAGGTTGATAATTTCATAGTCGTTATGTTTTTGATAAGTCAAATAAGTCACCCTTTCTTATGATATATTTCGTATATTACTAAAGCTGCAGAAACACTAGCATTTAAACTATTAATATGTCCACTCATTGGAACCTTAACAATATAATCACAGTTTTCTTTTACAAGTCTTCCTATTCCTTTTCCTTCGTTACCTATTACTACACACAGATTTGTATCAACATCAATGTCATGTATTGTTTGATTGGTTGTTGCATCTGTTCCAACAATCCAAAATCCACTATCTTTTAATTTTTTGATTGTCTGTGTCAAATTAATAACTTCAATAACATCAACATGTTCAATTGCACCTGTTGATACTTTTGCAACAGTTGCATTAAGTTTAACACTTCTGTTTTTTGGAATAATTATTGCATCAACATTAAATGCATCCGCACTTCTTAAGATTGCACCTAAATTGTGAGGGTCTTCTAAAGAATCAAGCATTACAAATACTTTATTCTTTTTATCTTTTTTTAAAGCCTTTTCCAAAGTCTGATATTTATAATCCTCAACTAGTGCACCAATACCTTGATTGTTTGGAGGCAATATCTTATTCAAATTGAACTTATCCATTTCTTTGATTTTTAGTTGCCTCTCTGTAGCCAAAGATAAAAGCTCATTATTAGAACCTTTTTGGATATATATTTCGTAAATTTTGTGGTTTACTTTAATAGCTTCTTGCACAGTGTTTTTACCTGTGATTATTATAGCCATAAAATCACTTCCTTTTTCATTCTATATTCTAACACAGATACACACTCATTACTATTGAAAAATATTGAAAAATATTGCCCTGAAAGCGTTTTAACGATATAATGATTTTTGAGAGGTGATTGATTTGGATAAATATCAAGTAGAGCATTTACTATCATCCAATATTACTAAGACAATGGGATGTACAGATATTGGAGTTGTAGGATATATTGCATCTATAGGAGCGTATATTCTTAGAAATAAAGTAATAAAATCTGTAAAACTATTGATGAGTGAAGAATTATATAAAAACAGTGTAAATGTAGGTATTCCTGGTCTTAAAGAAAGTGGCCTTGAAAAAGCACTTGCTCTTGGAATTTTACTTAAAGATCCTAAGAAACAATTAAGTGTTTTTGAAAGTGTCACAAATGATGATGTTGAAAGAATAGGATCAATACTTGATGCTATTGATGTTAACATAGAATATCGTAAATTTGATCACACTGTTCTTTACGAAGAGTTACATTTAACTTCAACCGAAGGTGATGAAGTCACAATTATAATTCAAGACTCGTATGACAATGTAACTAGCGTAATAAGAAACCAAGAAGTCTTAGAAGAATTTGAAAAAGAAAAATTGCTTGAGAGAATTAACAAATACGATATTGGATCATTTGATGAGATTTTAGAATTCGTTGAAGTTGGAGATTTTGAAGGATTAGATTATTTATTTGAAACATCTGTCATTCAGTATGAAAATGCTCGAAATGAAATTAAAAAAGCCTCAGGAAATTTTCTTGTAGAACATCTAAGAGAAGCTCAAAAAGATTGTGTATATGATTTGTCTAACTTTCTAAGAAAACATATTTCAGTACCAGCAAGCAAAAGAATGGCTGGGGAAATATATACTGTTTATGGAGTCGCAGGAAGCGGTAATCTCGGTATCGGAACTTTGATAACTCCAATGTTTTTAGCTGATGCACTTAAGCTTGATGAGATAACTAAACAAAAAATTGTAATGTTGTCTTTCTTAACCAGTGTTTATGTTAAACAAGAAATGAATATTGTTACTGTTCTTTGTGGTACTGGGCACGCTACTGGTTGTAGCGCTGCAGCTGTAACAGCATATGTAAAAAAAGGTAGTAATGATCAAATTAAACAAGCCATAAATCTTTACCTTTCAACATCAATGGGATTCATCTGTGATGGAGCAAAAATGTCTTGCACCAACAAAGTGTCTTTTGCTGCAATGAATGGAATGATTTCAGGCAAGATGTCTATTGATGATTCAGCATATTGTGATGGTATGGGATTAAATAAAATAGATATTGATAAGACAATCAAGAATCTCGGTAAACTAAATAATGAGATTTTGAACTCTGCTAACAGAGGAATTATCGAGTTAATATAAAAAAATGAGAACAATTTTGTTCTCATTTTATTATGATTTGAAGTAGTTCATTAAGTCTATCTACTTCTTTATTTAGATATAAAAATCCGATTAATGCTTCGAACCCAGTCGCTTGTTTATACGTTGCCAAATCTGTATTTTTAGGTTTCCTATCTGAATTAGAATTTCTACCCCTTTTAAATATTGAGATTTCTGTTTCTGTTAAATTATCCATTATTTTATCTAGAGCTTCTTTTTGTCCTTTAGCACTTGTATATTTTATTGCTTCGTTATGAAGCTTCTTGACTTTAGTTAATCCCTTTTCAAGAAGGTGTTCTCTGATATAAAGTTCATATATTGAATCCCCGAGATACGCAAGAGTTACTCCATTTAATTGATTCATTAAACGATTCCTTTTTCTTGTAGAATCAAACGATATTTATCTGCATTTTCAAAGTCTTTTTCTTTACGAGCTTTATTCCATAAATTATATGTTTCTTTATCATCATCTGATAAAGGCTTATGATCACTTTTTAATCCTAATACTTTGAAAAAGTCTTCAAACATTTTCAGGGCTGAAAGAAGTACTTCAAGCTCAGAATTGTTTCTTAGAAGTTGATTAGATTTCTTATTTAAGTCTTGAAGTGCAGTTATTGCATTTGCAGTATTAAAATCATTATCCATTGCTTTGAGGAACTCTTTAAATATCAATAGTAAGTCTGGTTCTATTTTACTATTTCCATATAACATATCATTTATATCTAATTTAAGATATAGTGCTTTATATGTTCTGTGTATTTTCTCCCATTCATTTACATAAACATCCAAAGCTTCATCAGTGTAATTGATAGGACTTCTATAGTGTGTTGATAAAGTAAACAATCTAAATCCATTTGGATTCACAGTTAAATCTTTAACTAAGATTGTCTTCCCTTCACTTTTACTCATTTTACTTTCATCTATATTTAATAATCCATTATGCATCCAGTATGTAGCAAGTGAATGATTATTTAACACTTTTGCTTGAGCAATTTCATTTTCGTGGTGTGGAAACATAAGTCCGCTTCCTCCACCATGAATATCAATTTTTTCTCCAAAAATATCATCAATCATGGCAACACACTCTGTATGCCAACCAGGTCTCCCTTTTCCAAAAGGCGAATCAAATTGAATGCCAACATCTGTTCTTTTCCATAAAGTAAAATCTAAAGGATTTTCTTTTTTAGGGTTTACCTCAATTCTTGCACCTACAAGTAAATCTTCGATTTTTCTATTAGATAAAATACCGTAGTCTTTAACATTAGATACTCTAAAATAAACATCCCCATCTACCTTATATGCAAATCCTTTTTCGATAAGAATACCAATATAATTAATGATATGATCCATATAATCTGTTACTCTTGGTTTAATATAATCTATACTTGAGTTTACTTTTTCTACATCCCTCAAGAATGCAGCAATAAATTTTTCAGTTATTTCTTTTTCAGCAACTTCAAGTTCTAATGCTTTGGTTATAATTCTGTCATCGACATCTGTGAAATTAGAAACAAATTTGACTTCGTAATTACGAAATTCCAAATACTTTCTAACAGTGTCAAAAAAGATTACGGGTCTTGCGTTTCCAATGTGAATATAATTATACACAGTTGGTCCGCAGACATACATATTAACCTTGTTTTTATGAATCGGAATGAACTCTTCAAGTTGATTAGTATAAGAATTAAATATTTTCATAATGTTACACCCTATT
>CAYYOU010000004.1:0-22347 GCA_964473425.1 uncultured Candidatus Izemoplasmatales bacterium
ATATGCTTGGAGACTTCAATAATTGGTGCCAAGGATATATTGATTGGAATTTATTTTTAGATAATACTGGAGGTCCAAATCATGTGAATAATTTATGTGATGCTCCTATTATAATAGATATATTCCCTGAAAAATTAATTCACCAAAGCTCTTATTACTATGTAGGACACTTTAGTAAATATATAAGACCTGGTGCTTTGAGAATAAAAGTTACAAACAACTCATTACTAAATGTTACAGCATTCAAAAATATTGATGGGACATTAGCATTTGTTGCATTAAATGAAAGTGCAGAAAGTCATACATTTAGTTTCGAATACCTAAATAAAAAATATGAATTATCAATAAACAGTAATTCAATCATGACTATTCTGATTTAGTGATTATAAATGGAAAAAATCAAATCAGTTAATTTAGGTGGTTGGTTTGTCTTAGAAAGATGGATTAAGCCATCACTATTTCAAGGCAATAATGTCATAGGTAGAGATGAAACTTGTTTCAGCAAGCAAGCACTTAATAAAGAAGAAGCATTATATGAGCATTACAAAACATTTATTACAAAAGAAGATATTATTTGGTTGCAAGAACACGGCATTAACCAAGTAAGAATACCAATTCCTTGGTGGTTGTATGGTGATGAAGAGTATGTTAGAAGTGTTCATCATATTGATAAGGCTTTGGATATGATAAATGAACTTGAAATGAATTTTATGCTTGATTTGCACACTGCTCCTGGTTGTCAAAATGGTTTTGACAACGGCGGAATTGAAGGTGTAATAGAGTGGCATAAAAATGATAAACACATTGAAAACACTATTGAAGTATTAGAAAAAATCGTTGCTAGATATAAGATGTATCCACATTTTCATAGTATTCAATTATTAAATGAACCTCACTTCAACACTGACTTAGAGATTATAAAGGATTTTTATGTAAGAGCATATAATCGTTTAAGAAAAATAACTCCTGACAAATATATCGTCATGCATGATGCCTTTAGATTAAGAGCTTGGGAAGATTTTTTCAAAAAACATAATTTCAAACATGTTATATTGGATACTCATATGTATCAAGTGTTTGATAAAAATCAACATGATGCCAATTTAGAAACGCATCTTAAACAAGCTTTAAGTAGAAATGAAGTGTTAAGAGAAATTGAGAAATTTGTTCCAGTAGTTGTTGGAGAATGGTCTCTTGCCTTAAGAACAAATAAATATATTAATAAAGAGAATATGGATGATTGTATGAAAGAGTATGCAACGGCGCAAATTATTGGAATGAGAGAAGCAACTGGACATATTTTTTGGACATATAAAGTTGAAGATGGAATGAGTGGTTGGAATTTTAAATCACTTGTAGAAAGAAAAATTATAAATTTAGAGGAGTATTTAAAATGAGAAAAATTTTGATAGTGTTATTATTACTTTCATTTGGCTTTGCTCTTTCGGGGTGTAAAGATGACGCTGTTGTAGTACCAATAATTGAAGTAGATTGTACCTTATTCCCAGACAGTGACAAATGTGAAGATGTAGTTGTCATTGATCCGGATGTAATCTGTTTAGAAATTGAAACAGATTGTATTGAAGAAGTAGAACAATTAATCTCAAGTATGAACCTAATGCAAAAAGCAGCTCAAATGGTTCAAGCAGAACGCGGGAGTATTACTCCAAATCAAGTTAAGCAATACGGTATTGGTTCAGTATTAAGTGGTGGAGGAAGTCATCCATCCTCATACAACAATACAGTTGATGAATGGTATAAAATGTATGAAGATTATCAAGATGCAGCACTACTTTCAGATAGCGGAATTCCAATTATATATGGAATTGACGCTGTTCATGGTAATAATAATCTTTATGGAGCGACAATTTTTCCTCATAACATAGGTCTTGGAGCAGCAAATGATGCTGATTTAATGTATCGAATTGGAATGGCGACTGCAGAAGAAATGAAAGTTACAGGAATTTCTTGGACATTTGCACCAGCCTTAAGTGTTGTTCAAAGTATTTCATGGGGAAGAACATATGAAGGGTTTAGTGAGAATCCATCAATCCATCAAAATTTAACATACGATACAATCATGGGACTCCAGAATTATGGAGTTAGTGCAAGTGCTAAACACTATTTAGGTGATGGTGGAACTGATAATGGGACTGATCAAGGTAATGTAATACAAGATGAAGAAACAATAAGAGAATTACATCTTGCACCTTATTTTGAAGCGGTAAGAGCTGGAGTAGATACGATCATGATTTCTTATAGTTCTATAAACGGAGATAAAATGCACGGAAGTGATTACTGGATTAATGATGTGTTAAAAGATGAACTTGGATTTGAAGGATTTATTATTAGTGATTGGAATGCAATTCATCAATTACCAGGTGATTTTGATGATCAAATAGTAGCTAGTGTAAATGCTGGTGTTGATATGTTAATGGAACCGTATGATTGGGAAAATGCGATTAATGATTTATTTGATGCAGTTTTACAAAACAGAATATCACAAGATAGAATAGATGATGCAGTTAGAAGAATCTTAACTGTTAAATATAATCGTGGATTATTAGATGATCCATACGATAGATTAAATGAAGATGATTATTTCTACACAGAAGCTCATCAAGATTTAGCTAGAGAAGCTGTTCGTAAATCATTGGTATTACTTAAAAATGAAAATAATGTATTACCTTTATCTAAAACAAATACAATTTATATAGTTGGACCAGGGATGGATAATGTGGGGTATCAATCAGGTGGTTGGACAACATACTGGCAAGGAAACACAAATAGTGATATTGGAGTTGGAATCAGTATATTAGATGCCTTTACTAGAGAACTTAATTTAAATGGTGGAACTGTAGTTAATAGCATGTCTTCTGCAGACACGGTTGTAATTGTACTAACAGAACTTCCGTATAGTGAAGGATCTGGAGATAACTATAGTCTAACTCTAACATCTGGCAACTCACATCCTGATAACATTGATGCTTTAAATATCGCAATTGCAGCTCATAATGCTGGGAAAAATGTTGTAGGTATATTAATGTCAGGTAGGCCGATATTATTAGATGAATATTTACAATATTTTGATTCATTCATCGCAGCCTGGCTTCCAGGTAGTGAAGGAGGAAACGGAATTAGTGATGTAGTATTTGGAGATTATGACTTCACAGGAAGACTCTCATTTACTTGGCCGTTAAATAGCTCTCAAATAGGATATACATCGAATGTTTCAAATTATGATCCAAACAGTGTTTTATACCCATTTGGATATGGATTAAGTTATTTAAACTAGGGGTTAATATATCAATTTCTTTATAAATTATGAAGAAAATGATAGAATAAATATATAGAAATTAGGAGGAATAAAATGAAAAAATTACTATTATTATTATTACTTGTGACAATTTCTGTGGGATTAACTGGCTGTAAGAAAAACGCTAGTTATGAAGGATTAGATACAGGAATATCGGGACAAATTGATTTACTTCTATGGAGTGGATCTGGAACTTATTTGGAAGATGTTGGACATCAAAATTTAGATGAATCAGAGTTGCTAGCACAAAATGATGCTGCAGCGTACTATGTTGCTAAAGAGTTCAATAAAATTTATCCAAACGTTGTAATTAATGTATTAGCGGTTCAAGGTGGACCAACCGACGGTAGAATTTGGGCTCAAGAATTTGAGAACTATAAAACTGACAATGGTACTTATCCTACAATATGGGCTAGTACAGACTTAGCTGGAGATGTAGCAGATGGAAATGTAGCAGATCTTTCAAGATTTGCAGATGATCCTCTTTATGAAGCAATGAATCCATCAATCATGCAAATGATGAATTATCACGGATTCCAAGCTGGGCTTCCTCAATACATTTTACCTTGGGGTATTTATGTAAATAAGGAATTAGCTGAAGCACAAAACTTAGATGTACCTGAACCTGATTGGACTATTGAAGATTACACTGATTTCCAAGGAAATAGTGAAACTGACGAATGGTATGGTTCTATGGATACACCTCTTAGAATAATAGAAACTGGTACAAACGATGTCGTGAAGAGTTTATTCGATTATCAAGGTGGGAATTATGTTACTTTAGATAGTAATGAAGTTAAATCTTTAATTCCTTATTTTGAAGAATGGAATAAAAATGCAGTATATGGTAACGAAGTATCAGATGCTATGTGGGCCGATGTTGGTGGCTGGGGATACGATTGGTTTAGAAAAGGTAAATTATTAACATTAGAAAGCGATCCATGGATGATGGGCGATGCTGCAGTACCTGATGAAACTTGGTGGGCAGCTGCACTAATCGATGATTGGGATATTTATCCAAGACCTTCAACAGATTTTACTGATAATACTGTTGGAATCGTATTAGACCCTATGGCTATTTATAATGCTTGTTTAGATGATGAAAATATTGGTTGTACAGAAGAAGAGGAAGCTAAAATAAAATTAAACTATACTTTCGCGTCTTTCTGGATCGCTGATAACAGAAGTTGGACTGCAAGAGCAGAAGGTAACTTTACTGATGAAGCAAACAATAAAGCTACAAGTTCATTGAACGATTCATTCCCTGTGACTACAGGTGAATTATTTACTGAACAAATGCAAATATGGTACACACCTATTAAACATCAAAGATTTAGTGATCCTTCAGTAATGCCAGGATTCCATGAAGTTATTAGAATTTATGAAGCTGGACAATTTTGGGATGTATCAGACAAAGCATATCCGTACTTTTATTCAGAAGAAGGAAGTAGAATACCTAACCTTCGAGAATGGAAGAATTACTGGAATCCAGATTATAATGGTGGATTTGAAAAAGGTGATGCTGGATTTGAAGATGCTGTACTTGGTTCACTTCCAAAATGGAGTGAAGATGCTAATGCAAGATTTGCAGAATCATTTGCAGATTTAGAAAAAGGACTTAGAACTTATTACGGTTATACTGACACAGATTTCGAATAATATTTTCATAATATAAATTAGGCTTGAAAATGTCGTTTTTACGGCATTTTTGAGCCTGATATCAATAAACTTTTGTTGCATATGAGGAGGAGATTACATGACTAAAAAAAGATTGATCAACATTGGATTGATTGTAATTTTAGTTACGATAATTGCACTAGCAATCATTAAACCCTTTCAGACGAGTGACTTAGCTGCGTGGAGAGAGGAAGTTAGTACAGAGGATTATTTGGATGCTATTGAGTTTTTAGAAGAAACGACAGATAACCCAAGATTTACATATTTTGATTACTTAAAAGAGGTTACAACTGATTACTCTCTACCAACACAATCTGGAGTTTTATTAACCGATGAAGCTATTGAAAGACTTGGATATAGTGGTACTAATGTAGCTGATTTAGGTACTAATGAAATTGCAAGTTACAGAGTCAATATATCTGAAGCTGGTTATTATGTCATTAATACTGATTATATTGTTACTGGACATATTCTTAACAATGTAACTGTAAGTATTAAAATTAATAACGAATTTCAGTTTGATGATGCTAAAACAGTAGATGTCGTTCTTTTTTGGGAAGACGCTACTAAAGAATTTGTAGTAGATACTTATGGTGATGAGACATTACCACCTCAAAATAAAATTGAAGAATGGAGACATTTAGATTTATACAATAATACGTATACATCTAATGAACCTTTATTGTTCTATTTTGATATAGGAATTAATACTATTACAATTCAAAATGTTTCTTCAGGAGAACTTAAATTTGGAGATCTTGAAGTAAATCCTCCAAAATATATTCCTAGTTATGATGAATATATTCAAAACTATAACAAACAAGCAAGTGAATTTAGCTTATTTACAAACGCAACAGAATATTCTGAAAAAAACTCTTCTTATGTAAGATTAATAGCTTACGGAAGTCCTTCTGTTTCACCATTTGATAGTGTTGATAAAAAACTCAATATTATTGATGGGAATGCCTGGTATAAATCCGGACAAGAGGTTACATATGAGGTAGAAGTTGAAGAGGATGGACTTTATGATTTAACATTGCATTATGCAAATTTTAAAACTGATTTTAATGTATTTAGATCAATTAAAATTGATGGAGAGATTCCCTTCCAGGAATTTAAGTCTTATGGGTTCGGGTATACTCCAACAAGATGGGATAATGAGACTTTAAATGATGAAGACGGAAATCCTTATCAAGTTTATTTAGAAAAGGGAGTTCACTCTATTACTTTTAGAGCTGAAAAAAATGATTTATCAGAACAATTGAGAAATCTACAAGCTATGATAGATCACATTAATCAGTTTGCTCTTGAAATAATAAAGATCACTGGGAAAGATATCGATCAAGATAGAACTTGGGAAATTACAAGATATATCGAAAATACTCAGTATTATTTAGAAGCATACGAAAAAATAGTAAAGTACATGGTTGTACAACTATCAGAATTTAGCGATAAAGACGATTTGTCGGCAAGTCTTTCATTTTTAAAGAAAGCAACTGTTGAACTAGATAAAATGTTAGAAGATCCTGATGAATTACCACTTTATTTAAATAACCTATATAGTGGTAGCAGTAGTGTTACATTGTTGTTTGGTAATAGTTTAGATACTTTGGCTGATCAGCAATTATATTTAGATGGCTTTTATGTTTCAAACGATGATTATTATGAAAAAGCAAATGCTGGAGTTTTTAAAAGAGTATTTTCTGGAGTGAAGACTTTCTTTACTAGTTTTACTTCGGATAAATATAAAGTAGAGAACAGTGATGATGTAATAAATGTTTGGGTTAATAGACCTTTAACATATGTTGATATAATGCAAAAAATGGTAGACTCTTCTTTTACTGATGAAACAGGAAAACAAGTTAAAATTAGTGTTATGCCTGATCCTAATAAATTAATATTGGCAAATTCTGCAGGAAACACTCCCGATGTTGCACTTGGGCTTTTAAGTTATATGCCTTTTGATTTAGCAATCCGTGGAGCACTTTATGATTTGTCACAATTTGATGATTATTGGGAGTTTGCAAATAACTTTGCACCTGGAGCTTTAGTTCCATACATCTTTGATGATGGGGTATACGCTATTCCGGAAACACTTGAATTTAATGCTCTTGTTTATAGAACAGATGTGTTTGATTCTATTCCTGGATTATATGTTCCAGATACTTGGGATGATGTAATAGGATTACTTCCTACATTGCAAAGATACGATATGAATTTCTACTATCCAACTTCTGGGGGAACTGCTTTAAAATGGTTCTATCAAACATCTCCATTGATTTTCCAAAATGGTGGTACTTTGTATAGTAACGATGGTTTAACTACAACAATTAATAGTGAAAATTCTTATAAAGGATTACAACTTCTTGGCGATTTATATACAACATATAGTTTGCCTCAACAAGTTGAAAACTTTTATAATTCCTTTAGATATAACAAATTACCAATAGGTATTATTGATTTTAATACGTATATGCAACTTAAAAATGCTGCCCCAGAACTTGTAGGGCAATGGAAAATAGCACCATATCCTGGTATATACAACGAAGAAACTGATTCAGTTGATCGCTGGTATATTGGAAATGGTACTGGTGGAATTATGTTTAAAAACAGTGACGATGTCGATGGTAGTTGGGAATTCATGAAGTGGTGGATGAGCACACAAACACAAACTGAATTCGCATATACCCTACAAGCAACTTATGGACCAGAATTCTTATGGTTAAGTGGTAATTTAAATGCCGTAGAAAGTAGTCCACTAGATAACGCGGATAAACAAATAATTTTAGAACAAGTAGGATGGTTACGAGACGTTCCTAGAACTCCTGGACAATATATGCTTGAACGTGGGTTGAGTAATATTTGGAATACTGTTACGTTTGACGGTACACCTGTACGTGTAGCTATAGATAGAGAACTAATCATAATTAACCGTGAAATAGCAAGGAAAATGGTTGAGTTTGGTTATTTAGATAACGAAGGAAATATTTTAAAACCATATATAATTAGAGATGTTGACTGGATTCAAGAACAGATGGACAATGCGAAAGCAGGTGATAGTTAATGGCTGAAAATATTCGTAGTTTTAAAAAAGAAATAAATATGGACAAATATTCAACATTACTACTAATACTTCCATATGTATTGCTATTTTCAACATTCATCATCTTACCTGTACTTGTTGCCATTGGATTATCATTTACTTATTTTGATTTAATTCAAGCACCAAGGTTAGCTGATTTGTATGGTATGTTCAATTATGTAATGTTATTTACACAAGATGAAAACTTCCTTAAGTATGTAATTCCTAATACTATAAAATATGCTCTATTGGTTGGACCCGGGGGATATATTCTAGCATTTTTAATGGCTTGGATGTTATCACAGATTCAAGCTACTCCAAGAAAAATAATTTCACTTGCTATGTATATCCCATCAATGGCTGGGGCTGTATTCATGACAGTAGTGTGGACAAAATTATTTAGTGGTAATGATGATGGATATATTAATGCATTATTACTAAAATGGGAATTTATAGATGAAGCCATTCAATTTTTACAAAGTCCTGAGTATTTATTGAACATTATGATTTTTGTTGCCCTTTGGGGTTCAATGGGAATTGGATTCCTAGCAATGCTTGCTGGGCTTCTGAATGTTGATAAAACTTTATACGAAGCCGCATATGTTGATGGAATCAAGAATAGATTCCAAGAAATAATTTATATCACTATTCCTCAAATGAAACCTCAAATGTTATTTGGGGCAGTTATGGCGATAGTTGGAGCATTTAATACTGGATATATTGGAGTTGCATTATCTGGGGCAAACCCTACTCCACAATATTCAGGACAGTTAATAATTAACCATATTGAAGATTATGGTTTCCTTCGATATGAAATGGGATACGCTGCTGCGATCAGTGTTGTCTTATTAATAATGATTATGTTTTTCACCAAAATAGCTTACACGCTATTTGGGGAAAAGGACTAGGAGGAATATCATGAGTTTACGAAGTATGGAAGTTAGTCCTAAATATTTTAATAAATCGCAGTTGAAATTTTATGTTATTTTGATTCCTGTGGCAATATTTATGTTGTTGCCAGTTGTATTCATTTTCTCACAAGCTTTAAAACCTTTAGATGAATTATTCTTGTTCCCTCCAAGATTTTTAGTTCAAAAGCCGACATTGAAAAACTTTACTGATCTATTTAGAGCGGCTTCTGGTACTGGTGTTCCAATGACTAGGTATCTGTTTAACTCAATAGTTATTACTGTTGTAGCAATTGTAGCTACATTAGTTATTACTACTAGTACAGGGTATGCGTTATCTAAAAAGAATTTTAAAGGGAAAAACTTTATATTCAAACTTAACCAAACGGCATTAATGTTTGTAGCAATTGCTGTAATTATCCCTCGTTATTTAGTAATTGATGCTCTTGGATTAAATGATAGTTTCTTTGTTCATGTTATTCCTTATCTTGCAATGCCGGTTGGATTATTTTTAGTGAAGCAGTTTATCGATCAAGTTCCTGATGAACTAATTGAAGCTGCAAAAATTGATGGTGCAAATGATTTTCATATATTGTTCTTGATTATTATCCCATTAATTAAACCAGCGCTTGCAACTGTAGCGATTCTTACTTTCCAGTTTATTTGGAATAGTACAGAAAGCAGTAATATTTACATTATTACTGAAACGAAAAAAACATTTTCATTTTACTTAACAACATTAACATCTAACCAAGTAGTATCAATTGCTGGAGCGGGTATGGCAGCCGCAGCAGCATTGATTATGTTTGTTCCAAACTTGGCAATTTTCATTATATTGCAAGGACAAGTAATGGACACTATGAGCCATTCAGGAATTAAGTAATGAAAAAACAATTAATACTATTTTTATCAATGATAATTCTTGCCATATCAGTAATATCAATTAAAGAAGTTGATGCGTCAAGTACAACAACTTATACTTATGCGATTGATCGTAAAGGTAATTTTGTAGTTACCCAAGATGCTTATTTACCACATAGAACAATATTAGATTTAAAATTGGATAGTCCTGAGGACGTATTTATTGATGAAAATGATAATTTGTTTATTGCCGATACCGGCAATAGAAGAATTGTTGTATACAGTCCAGATGTGGATGAAATACTATATGAAATAACTCATCCTGATTTTAGTAGTCCTAGGGGAGTATTTATTACTCAAGATAATGAATTATATGTAGCTGATAGTAGTGCTGAGGCAGTATTTAGATTTAATGTCGATGGAACGTTCATCGAAAAATTTACAAAACCTGTAAGTGCTAGTTTTGAAGCAACATCATTCAACCCTAAAAGAATTGCAGTAGATAGTCAAAATAATATGTTTATTATTGCTGAGGGAGTATTTAACGGAATCATCCAGTTATCTGATAGTGGAGAATTTCTAGGATATTTTTCTACAAATAAAGTAAATCTGACAGCAAAACAATTATGGGAAAATTTCTTCTTAACTGAAGTTCAAAGAGATCAACTTGGAGATAGAAATCCAGTTAACTTTAGTAATGTTTTTGTTGATGATAAAGGTATAAAATATTCAACAAGCTTAGGAACAGATATAAATAACTTAAAAAAACATAATACTGACGGATCTAGCAATATTGATACTGATTTCGGATTTGATTTAGGATTAGTTGATGTCTATACGGATTCACAAGGAATCATTTATACTGCTAGTGATTCAGGATTGATAGATTTGTTTACAAGTGATGGAAGTTTTATCTTTACTTTTGGGTCGAATAATGAAAATGAAGATGTATCAGGATTGTATTCAAATCTTTCAAGTATTGCAGTTGATAGTAAAGGTGGTATTTGGACACTTGATGCGGATAAATCTTTTATACAAAGTTATATCCCAACTGAATATTCAGTTGGTATTTATGATGCTCTTACTTTATATAAAGAAGGAAAATATGAAGAAGCAGTAATTGAATGGGAGAATGTTCTAAAATTGAATCAACTTAGTGTGCTTGCACATAATGAAATTGGGCGTAATTTATATTCGCAAGGCGAATATGAAGAAAGCATGGGTCATTTTATTTTGTCAGGTAATAGATACCTTTATAGCCAATCATACTGGGAAGTTAGAAATGTCGGGTTACAAAATAATCTACCATTTATACTACTTAGTTTAATTGTAATAGCGATTGGGTATTATACGGTTAAACTTACTAACAAGAAGTATCACTATTTAACAGAACCAGCTAATAAGATTAAAAAAGTAGGAAAGATTAGGAGCATTAATGATGTTTTATATATGTTTAACTTAATAAAACATCCTTTAGATAGTTTTTACTATATTAAGAAAAAACAAAAAGGATCATACAAAGGAGCAACAATAATCTTTGGTTTATTATTCGTTTCGTATTTAATATTTGTTACGAGTAAAGGATTTATCTATCAGGGTGTTGAAGCTTCTGATATGGATTTAAATGCAATTGTACTTGGATTTTTCGCTATATCTTTATTGTTCATATTTAGTAATCATCTTGTAAGTTCTATTAACGATGGTGAAGGTAGTTTAGGGGAAATATATAAAGGTGTTATGTATTCATTGTTACCTGCAATAGTTTCTTTATTATTGGTTACTTACTTATCGTATTATTTTACTTATAACGAAGTATTTATTCTTAGTACTATACTTAATGTAGGATTAGGATGGACAGTATTGCTAATCTTCTTATCAATACAAGAGTTACATAATTATACAATCAGGAATTCAATAAAGAGTATTTTATTGACGCTTTTATTTATGATAATAATAATGATTTTATTTGCATTCATTCAAATCATGGGGGATCAATTGATCCAGTTTGTGATTGGTATAATTAAGGAGGTGTTCAGAAATGTTTTTAACTAAAAAAATATTGGTTAGAATTTTTCTTGTTGGATTAATATTTTCTTCTTTTCTAGTTGTTAGAGCAATCTATGTTCCTACTAGTAGAGAAACAAAATTACCTCCAGACACAGTTGTTTATGATATTGAAGACCCAACAGAATTAGAACTACTTTATGAAACTGAAAACCTCAAATATTACTTTAGAGAAGATCGAGATACTATAGCTATTCATGATAAACGAAATGGATATACATGGATGACTGGAACAGATCTTGAATATGCTAAAGATATTGATGATGAATGTGATGACATGGTTGATCTTAGAGAAGAACTAGATCCACTAAATGTTGTTACGGATACTATGTTACTTGATGCATGTAGAAACAAAGAAGTGAAGTTAAATACAACCTATACTGGATTTGCTAACTCCTTAATTTCAGTGGAATACTTTGATAGAGCAAAAAGTATAAAACGTATATCTAGTGCTAGTTATTCAAGTGTTTTTAGTGATTTGTATACAGTTAACGGAGACGATAGTCACCGTAGACTTGATATCGAATTTATCTCTTTAGACATTGAAATTAGTGTGCATATCTATTTTGATAATGATGGAATTAGATATGAAATAAGAGATGAAGAAATTACAGGGGATGGAATCGATTTTCTTGCTGCTATTATCATTTCTCCTTTCCTAGGGGCAAGTGGTGGAGCACATGAAGTATTTAGTATTGAAGAAATGGACTACCTAGATGATGAAGTCTTCAAATATAAAGTTCCTGGATACAGTCTTGTACCTGATGGATCTGGTAGTTTAATTAGATACAATGATAATGACGTAAAACTTAATCCTTATGAAGCGACAATTTATGGAGTAGATCCATCAAAAGATATTAATTACAATAGTGAATCGCAATCGTATGTTCCTTTCAAAACTGCAAGTATGCCGGTGTTTGGTATGGCTCATGGTAATATGCAAAATGCTTTTGTAGCCTTTGCAACAAGTGGAGAAGAATATATGCAAATAGTTTCAATGCCAGAAGATAATTTAACGTATTATAATTTTACATATCCTCGTTTCGAATATAACAAACAATATTTCCAAGTATACAATAAAATTGGTTGGGGATATTTAACAACATATGAAGATAGAAATCATTTTGATATTGACATAAGATACAATTTTTTAGAAGGTGACGGGACTGATTCTCCAAGCGCAGATTATGTTGGAATGGCACAATCATATCGTGATTACCTTTTAGATAATTCAATCTTACATGAGCTAAACAGCTCAGATACCGAGATTCCAATTAGATTAGATATGTTTATGAGTGATGTTGAAAAAGCTATCACAGGATACAATAACCAAGTAACAACAAGTTACAGTGGTGTTAGAAGTATCTTGGATGATGTTATTGACTTAGGAATCACTAATATAAACTCTGGATTACTTGGTTGGAATGACGGAGGAGTAACACTTGGTGATGCACGAAAAACTGATTTCACTAGAGAAATAGGAAAAGAAAGCGAATTTGAAGACTTGATTAAAGATTTTAACGAACAAGGAATTGATATTTCGTTTAGTCAAGATTATTATTTAATCAATGAAGAAACTATGTCATTGTACCGTAATGCATCTCAACATGAAAGTACATGGTATAGTATGATTGAGACATTTAATATTCCAGTATCATTTTTCTATTACGCAAGACCTACTAAAAGCGTTGAATGGATGTTAGACCAAGCAAGAGACTTCAATTCTCTTGGTGTTTCATCATACACAATTGGAGGTATAACAAATAACTTAACAAGTGACAAAACAAATGAATTGACAAGAGAAGAATCAAAAGAATTAATCATGACTGGATTTGAAGATTTAGATCAAACCAAACTTATTAATGCATATGAACCAAATATGTATTTATGGCGATATACAGATAGATATATTCATACTCCTGTATATGGAACTCAATTCTTAATAGAAACTGACACTGTACCGTTCCTACAACTAGTATTGAATAACACTATGGAGCTTTATGGGCCATATTCTAATTTCAGTTTCTATACAGAAAGCGATATATTAAGAATGATTGATTATAATATTTATCCAAGCTTTGTTTTAACAGATGAGCCTGCGTATTTATTATCAGATACTAATTCAAGAAACTACTATTCAACAGAATATGATTTATATGAATCATTAATAAAGGATATTTACTTCAAGGTTAACGGAGCACTTGGTAATGTTATTGGATCAAACTGGGAAAATAGAACAGTTTTACAAAATGGTGTTATATTGAACTCTTATGAAAATGGAGTAGAAATAATTATCAATTACACAGATAGTGTAGTTGAATACAATGGGCTCTTCTTAAGCCCGGTGTCTTATACAGTAGTAGGTGATAATAATGGCTAAAAAGATGAGTGATAAAGTTATATTAAAAGCAATCAAAAGAAGTACACATCAAAATAAACAAGCTTATTTATTCTTACTTCCTTGGCTGATTGGTTTTGTTATTTTCACTATTGGACCATTCTTTTACACAGTCTATTTAAGCTTTTATGATGTAGAGTCTACTGGTCTTGGATGGGTAACAACATTTGTTGGAATGGATAACTACATAGTAGCTTTATTTAGAAATCTCTATTATTTACCAGCGTTAATTGATTTTATTATATTGGAAATCACATATGTACCAGCAGTAGTTATCGCTTCATTCATTATTGGGATATTACTTAACCGTAATATTAAATTCAGATCAGGGTTTAGAACTATTTTCTTCTTGCCTGTAATTGTTTTAAGCGGTAGTGTAATGGATCAATTAATTGCAACAGGTAGTACTAGATTAAGTGACTTTTCGGAAAACATTATTTTCCAAATGTTAATGAATTACAACAGAGGTGTTGCAAGAGGATTATTAAATCTTTTTGAAAACTTTACTATGGTATTATGGTTCACAGGTATTCCAGTAATATTGTTTATCAATGGACTTCAAAAAATAAATACACAACTATATGAAGCAGCCAAAATTGATGGAGCAACAACATGGCAAATACTTTGGAAAATAACTGTACCAATTATTAAACCTACCGCAATGATAGTAGCAATATTCACTATTGTTCAAATAGGAATGTATAGTATTAATCCTATCTACGGAATCATCAAAACTGCGATGTATAACTTTGGAGCAGGACTAGGACTCGCAAGTGCATACACTTGGATATATACTTTAGTTGTGCTGGTGTTTGTTGGAATAGCGATGTTAGTACTAAGCTCTAGAGAGAAAAAACAAGTTGTTAAACTTTCTTCAATACAAAGATTGAATTTCGAAAGAATTAAGGACAAAAGAGATTCAGCTAGTAAGGAGGATAACAATGGAAATAATTAGAAAAATATCTAGTAAATTTACTGAGCTATTTGATAAGATGAAACATAATAAAAAGAGAATTAAAAATATTTCAACACAACTTGTTATTTATGCATTACTAATTACAATTTCTTATGTTTTCTTGTTCCCTCTATTAAGTATGATATCACTTGCGTTTATGAGCCCAACAGATATAATTAATCCTGAAGTAGACTGGATTCCTAAAGCATTATACTTCGGAAACTTTGGAGCTGCAGTGAGAGTTCTTGATATTTACAAAACATTGTTCAATTCGATCTGGTTTTCAGGGTCACTCGCAATAGCTCAAACTATTGTAAGTGCCTTAACTGGATATGCTTTTGCAAGATATGATTTTAGATTCAAAAAACTATTATTTGCACTTATTTTGGTATCATTTATTGTTCCTGTTCCAATTATATTAATTCCTAGAATTATGATGATTGTTTCGGTTCAAGACACAATTGGAATATCATTAATAGGTACAGTAATACCACAATTAGTTATGGGACTATTTGGACAAGGTGTAAACTCAGCTATCCTAATATTAATCTTCTATAACTTCTTCAAAATGATACCTAATGTATTATATGAAGCAGCTAAGATTGATGGAGCAAATGCTTATCAACAATTTTGGCATATTACAATAAGAATTAGTTTAAGTACCATAATTGTTGTATTCCTATTTAGTTTCGTATGGAACTGGAATGAGACTTATGTAACTGAAATATTAGTTAGAAATAATGTTAAATTAATGCCAACACAACTTGGAATATTTGAAACACTCTTCTTCCAAAGACCAGTTGATATTCCAGGACAAGACAATACTGCTTTACTGAGTGAGGCATACAAGATGGCAGCAACTTTACTTACAATGATTCCTTTATTTATTATTTATTTTGCAGCACAAAAACAATTTGTTGAAGGAATTGAAAAAACAGGTATTACAGGAGAGTAGTGAGATTATGAAAAAATTATTAATAGCATGTTTATTATTTGCACTTGTTTTTACATTAAGTGCATGTGAACCAGAATCATTTGATGATGGAAGACCAACAATCCCAGATGGCGAGGTTCCAGATGACAAAAAGACAGATGATGACGAAATTTCATATTGTAAATCAAAAGACTATACTTATGATTATAGTTCCCTTGTTTATGATTTAGTCTGGAGTGTTGAGTTTGATGGTGATGAAGTAGATTCTTCTAAATGGGTTTACGAAGTAAATGGTGATGGTGGAGGAAATGGTGAGCTTCAATACTATACAAGAAATAATACAACTGTTGCAGATGGAATTTTAACTATCACAGCTAGACTTGAAGACTATCTAAATCATGACTATACTTCAAGCAGAATGACTACAGAGAATAAAGGGGAATTTACTTACGGAGTATTCGAAATAAAAGCTAAAATCCCTGCTGGGCGTGGAACATGGCCAGCAATTTGGATGATGCCTTCAACATCAAGATATGGTACTTGGCCAGATAGTGGAGAAATAGATATCATGGAACATGTCGGATATGACGAAAATGTTATTCACGCTACCATTCATATTGAAAGATTTAATGGAATGGATGGCACTCAAAAAGGTGGAACTATAACTGATTCACAAGATGTTACTGAAGAGTTCCATGTTTACAAAGTTGAATGGCTACCAGACAAACTGAAATTCTATATGGATGGAGTAAATTATTTTACATATACACCATCTAACTACGCGAGTTGTCCTACAAGTGAACTTTGGCCATATGATGGAGATTTCTTCATGATATTAAATGTTGCAGTTGGAGGTACTTGGGGCGGGGTTCAGGGTGTAGATGATGATGCTTTCCCGACTTCAATGGAAGTAGATTATGTTAGAGTGTATCAATCTGAAACAATATCAAATATAATACAAGGTGAATAAATAAAAGGCCCAAGTAAAAGGTTTACTTGGGTTTTTATTTACAGTAGGAGAGGTAATATGAAACACAAAGATATTTTAAGTAAATTAAATACATTAGAAAAAGCAAATTGGGCATCAGGAAATGATTTATGGCATTTTCTTGGAAATGAGAAACTTGGAATTAGAGAAATATTACTTGCTGATGGGCCACATGGCGTTAGAGTATATAAAGATATTAGAAGTAAAACTGGATTTTTTAATGAAGAAAATCTTGCGAAGTCAACGATGTTCCCAAATGAGGCAGCTATGGCTGCGACATTTAATCCTGAATTAATTTATGAGGTAGGGGCTACTATCGGTAGCGAATGCAACATGTTTAATGTTGATGTTTTACTAGGGCCGGGTGTTAATCTAAAAAGAAGTCCACTTGGTGGGAGAAACTTTGAATACTATAGCGAAGATCCTTTTTTAAGTGGAAAAATGGCTGTCGCCTTTATAAACGGTATTCAAAGTACTGGTGTAGGAGCTTGTATAAAACATTTTGCTTTGAACGAGCAGGAAACACAAAGAAGATTTGTGAATACATTGATCGATGCTAGAACTTTACATGAACATTATCTATTACCATTTGAAATGGTAATTAAAGAAGCTAATCCATATATGATTATGAGTTCTTACAATCAAATAAACGGACATTATGCTGGCGAATCAAAAATGTTACTTCAAAAAGTATTAAGAGGTAAATGGGGATATGACGGAGTTGTTGTATCTGACTGGGGTGGCGTTCAACATAAGATAAAAAGTATAAAAAATGGTATGAATATTGAGATGCCGGGGCGAAGTGCATTTAATGATGAAGTTGTTCAAGCTATAAATGATGGTTCTCTTTCAATGGATGAACTAGATAATAGTCTGATTCCGTTACTTAACCTTCATGATAGACTATCTAAAAATGTAAATAGAGGGAAAGTTGTTGATTTAGAACGAAATCATTTAGTTGCTGGAAAAGTTGCAGAAGAAGCAATTGTTTTACTGAAAAACAATGGGGTATTACCCCTTAAAGATATTAAGAAAATTGGGTTAATAGGTGATTTCGCTAAAAATCCAAGAGTTAATGGTGGAGGTAGTGCCACACTTAAACCATATATATTAGAAAATTCATTTGCTGAATTAGAAAAATATTATGAATTAGATTATACAAAAGGATATATAGAAGAAGAGACAAATGTTGAGCTACTTAAAGAGGTGAAAAAAGTCGCTTTAGATAATGAATCTGTTATTTTCTTTACAGGAACAACTACCTTATTAGAAACTGAAGGAAAAGAAAGAACTCATATGAAACTACCTTCAGGACATATTGAGGTTTTTAAAGAAATTGCAAAATATAATAAGAATATTATTGTTATACTAAATAACGGTTCAGCTTTAGATATCACGGCTATTGAACATAATTCTAGTGCAATTATAGAAGCATGGTTTTTAGGAGGAGCAAATGCTGTAGCGTTAAGAAAAGTTATATCAGGAGAAGTTAATCCAAGTGGAAGAATTACTGAGACTTTTCCACTGAATATTGAAAACACTCCTAACTACAGAAACTTCCCATCATTAACGGATGATGTTAATTACTATGGAGATATTTTAAAGAATGGTTATCGTCATTTTGATACCCATAATTACCCAGTTAGATACCCATTTGGATATGGTATAAGCTATACTGATTTTGAATACTCAAACTTAAGACTATCGAAATCTAATATGACTGATGGAGATTCTTTAGAAGTTACCGTATCTGTTGAAAACACTGGAGATTATGATGGAAGCGAGGTTGTTCAAGTCTATGTAAGTGATGTAGAATCATATTACCCAAGACCTTTAAAAGAATTGAAAGGATTTAAAAAAGTATTCCTTAAAAAAGGTGAACAAAAAGATGTTTCAATTGTTTTAGATAAACGTTCATTTGCCATCTATGCTGTTGATTTCGACGACTTTAGAGTTGAGAGTGGTGAATTTAATATAATGGTCGGGAGTAATGTCTTAGACATTCATTTATCTGGTTCAATAGAATATGTATCATCTCAACCATTGAGAAACAATTTAACGATAGACCATCCGTTTAATAATTGGTTAGAATATAAAAACTCTGCCGTGAGTTATATTGAAGAGAAATACCGCGAAATTATGTGGTATGAGAAAGAAGAACCAATTGGAAGAGTATACAAAAGACTTAAAAAACAATTCAATATTAGTGATGAAGAATATAATATCATGTTAAGTAAATTGAAGTAGGAGGAATAAACATGTATGTAGCAGCAAAAGATAGATATAAAAAAATGAAATATAACAGAGTAGGGAGTAGTGGTTTAAAACTACCGCAACTTTCTCTGGGATTATGGCAAAACTTTGGAGAAGAAAAGCCATTTGAAGAAGTGAAAGAGATTGTATTAAAAGCTTTTGATAATGGAATTACACATTTTGATTTAGCTAACAACTATGGTAGACCTGGAGGAAGTGCTGAATTAAATATGGGCAAAATATTAGCTAAAGAATTGGCTCCTTATCGAGATGAATTAATTATTTCTACTAAGGCAGGTTATGGTATGTGGGAAGGCCCATATGGAGATGAAGGAAGTAGAAAATACTTAATAGCATCAATAGATCAATCTCTCAATAGACTTGGGTTAAAATATGTTGATATCTTTTATCATCACCGTCCAGACTATGAAACTCCACTTGAAGAAACAATGAAAGCTTTGGCTGACATTGTAACAGCGGGAAAAGCATTATATGTTGGAATCTCAAGCTACCCTATAGAACTTGCTTTAAAAGCTAAGGAAATACTTGCAGGGTATGGCGTTAGATTATTAATTCATCAACCAAGTTTCTCAATGTTAAATCGTTGGATTCAAGATACCAAACTTGATCAACAATTATTTGACGAAGGAGTTGGGATAATTCCTTTTAGTATTTTATCTCAAGGACTTCTAACAAGTAAATATATAAAAGACATCCCAAAAGATTCTAGAATTGGTAATCCTGATGTTCCTTTTCTTAATGAAGGTAACGTCACTGAGGAACTTAGAGAAAAATTATTGAAATTACAAACAATCGCAGTAAGTAGAGGGCAATCACTTGCTCAAATGGCAATTTCTTGGACTTGTGCTCAAAAAGGTATTTCAAGTGTGTTGATTGGTGTAAGTAGAGTAAGCCAATTAAATGATAATTTAGAATCATTAGACAATTTAGAATTCACTGAAAACGAGCTAAATTCTATTCTTAAATAATACATTTGAAGGAACCTTATTAAAAAAGGTTCTTTTTTTTGCTGTATGGTTGGAAATTAAATTGTATTGTTGTATAATGTTTAATAGTTAACTTGCAGTTTTAATGCAAGAGAATATTAAACTATTAAATTTAGTAACAGATAAGGAGAATTTTTATGGAAAAATCAATTAACGCAATACGCTTTTTAGGAATGGATTCTATCAATAAAGCAAACAGTGGACATCCTGGAATAGTGCTCGGAGCAGCACCGGTTATTTATTCTTTATATACAAAACATTTACATGTAACACCAAATAAACCACTTTGGTTTAACAGAGACCGTTTTGTCTTATCGGCAGGACATGCATCAGGTATGCTTTACCCAACGTTGCATTTATCAGGATACAACGTTACAATTAACGATTTAAAAGAGTTTAGACAGTTAAACTCGCTAACTCCTGGGCATCCTGAATATCTCCACACAGAAGGTGTTGATACTACAAGTGGACCTCTTGGACAAGGAATTGCAATGGCTGCTGGTATGGCGATTGCAGAAAGCTATTTAGCTGAAACTTTCAATAAAGAAAACTTTAATGTAGTTGATCATTATACATATGTATTATGTGGTGATGGAGACTTACAAGAAGGTGTGACTCAAGAAGCGATTAGTTTAGCAGGGCATCTTGCTCTTGAAAAATTGATTGTATTATATGATTCAAATGATATTCAACTTGACGGACCATTAAAATGGGCTAACACAGAAAACGTAAAAGCAAAATATGAAGCTATGAACTGGAATTATAGTAG
This sequence comes from uncultured Candidatus Izemoplasmatales bacterium, assembly GCA_964473425.1. Taxonomy (GTDB): domain Bacteria; phylum Bacillota_I; class Bacilli_A; order Izemoplasmatales; family Izemoplasmataceae; genus JAFGXW01. Next base: position 21,213 of record CAYYOU010000004.1, read on the forward strand.
AGTTGAAGATGCGAATAATCTAGATGAATTAAACAAAGCAATTGAAAAAGCAAAACTTTCTAAGAAACCTTCAATAATTGAAGTTAAATCAATTATTGGATTTGGATCTAAAGATGCTGGTAAATCATCAACTCATGGTTCTCCAATTGGAGTTGAAGAAACTAATGAAATGAGAAAAAGAATGGATTATAATTATCCTGAATTCTTTGCTCCGGATGAAGTTTATAAAGACTTCTTTGAAAATACAGTTTTAAGAGGAGAAAAAGCATTAAACGATTGGGATAATTTATTTGAAGATTATCAAGCAAAATATCCAAAACTTGCTAAGAAATTAGAAAATATAATTAATGGAGTATTAGATATAGATTTTGAAAAAGTATTAGAAAAAGTAGAATTAGGAACTAATGAAGCTTCTAGAGTTAGTGGTGGGAAAGTAATCACTAAGTTATCTGAAAATCTAATAGAACTTATTGGCGGAAGTGCAGATTTAACTAAATCTACAAAAGCAAAAGGAATAAATGGAGATTTTTCAAAAGAAAATAGATTAGGCAGAAATATTAATTTTGGTGTAAGAGAACATGCAATGGCAGCAATTGTCAATGGACTTACATTACATCACTTAAAAGGATTCAGTGGAGGTTTCTTTGTTTTCGCAGATTACATGAAACCTGCAGTTAGAATGGCAGCTATTATGGGTATCCCTTCTATCTATGTTTTCTCACATGATTCAGTTGCAGTTGGAGAAGACGGTCCTACTCATGAACCAATTGAACAACTTTCAATGTTTAGAACTACTCCAAATGTAAATGTCCTTAGACCGTGCGATGCAAACGAAACATCATATAGTTTTAGATACGCTTTAGAAGCAACAAAAACACCTACTGTTATTACGCTATCAAGACAAAATCTTGAAGTTAAAGCAGAAACTAATTATGAAGATTTCAAAAATGGAGCATATGTAATTAGTGATAAAGATAACTTTGAAGGAATATTAATTGCTTCTGGAAGTGAAGTAGGACTTGCTATTGAAACTCAAGAATTACTAGCAAGTGAAGGTATTAACGTTAGAGTTGTTTCAATGCCTTCAATGGATATATTTAAATATATGCCTAAAGAATATCAAGAGTCTATATTA
>CAYYOU010000005.1:0-4455 GCA_964473425.1 uncultured Candidatus Izemoplasmatales bacterium
CTTAATACAAACAGTAGATTATTGTTATATGCCAAAAACAACCAGGGATATCAATCGTTATTGAAATTGTCGAGTTTACATAGTATTAATGGCATTCTTACGATCAAAGAGCTAAAGAAATATAGTAAAGATTTGGTAATTTGTTTGAATACAGATAAATCAGAATTAATTACTTATTTCACCAATAACCAAACAAATGAAATGAATGAAGCATTGAGTCTCTTAACAGATCTAAATGAAGATTTGTTTTTTGGAGTTTCAGTTAATAAAGACTTAAATCAATTGCTTATTAAAAAATATAACTTAATAGTTTTGGATTATGTTCATTATCAAAATGAAGGTGATTATATTGTCTCAAACACTCTAAAGAAGATTCTATCAAAAGACTCAAACGATTTGTTTTCAGATAATGTTGGCTTTCATTTTAAGACAGTTGATGAGATAAATAGGATGTATAAGGATTATCCAAAAGCAATTGAGAATACACAAATAGTAAGTGATTTATGTAATGTGGAAATTTCTTTTGATAAAACATATTTGCCAAAATATAATCTTAAACAAAATGTTTCATCAAAAGACTACTTACACGCTCTTGCTTATAAAGGCCTGGATAAAAGGTTAATAGAACAAAAAGTTAATAAAAAAACATATTTAGATAGATTAAATTACGAGTTAAAAGTAATAGATGATATGGGGTATAATGATTACTTTCTTATCGTTTGGGATTTTGTAAAATACGCAAAGAAGAATAAATACTTAGTTGGTCCGGGTAGAGGTAGCGCAGCAGCTAGCTTGGTAAGTTATTGTTTGGGAATCACAAGTGTTGATTCTATCAAATATGATTTAGTATTTGAAAGATTCTTGAATCCTGAAAGAATTACTCTCCCTGATATTGATATGGATTTACCAGATGATAAAAGAGATGACATTATAAAGTATGTTAGAGATTTTTATGGGATTAACAAAGTAGCAAGTATTTGTACCTTTGGTACATTTCTTTCAAAATCCGCAATTAGAGATACAGCTAAAGCATTGTCAATTGATGGACTTCTTCTTGAACAAATTGTTGCTCACACTGATAAACATAAGAATATCGAGGATATGTTAGAAAACTCAAAAGATATTCAAAACATTGTGGCAAGAGAAGAAAGAGCTAAGAACCTACTTGACATAGCGTCTAAGATTGAAGGATTACATCGACATGTTTCTACTCATGCAGCAGGGATAATCATTACAAGTGAAGATTTAACTGATTATACTCCAGTTCAGAGTGGTCTCTTAGATATGATGCAAACTCAGTATGAAGCCAAAGATTTAGAAGATTTAGGACTACTAAAAATTGATTTTTTGGGATTAAGAAATCTTCAAAGTATTGATAAAATTGTAAATTTGATTAATAAAACGGAACATAAAAAAATAGATATATATAAAGTTCCACTTGATGATCAACTAACTTTTGATTTACTTAAGAGAGTTGAGACAACTGGTATTTTTCAGTTAGAATCACAAGGAATGAGAAGTTTGATAGGGCAAATGCAAATAGATAGTTTTGAAGACATTGTTACTATTTTGGCCTTATTTAGACCTGGACCAATGGAAAATATTCCAACTTATATCAAAAGAAGAAACAGCAATGAAGAAATAAAATACTCTCATAAGGTATTAGAAGACATACTTAAAAGTACTAATGGAATAATTATATACCAGGAACAAATAATTAAAATTGCGAATTTGTTTGCGGGATATACTCTTGGTGAAGCCGATGTTCTAAGAAGAGCAGTAAGTAAGAAACAGCAAGATGTGCTAAACAAAGAAAGAGAGAACTTCGTTAGGAAATCCCTAAAAAAAGGAAATACAGAAAAATTATCAAATGAAATATATGATTATATTGTTAAGTTTGCAAATTATGGATTTAACCGTGCACATAGTGTTGCTTACGCGATGGTTTCATATTGGATGGCTTATTTAAAAGCTAATTACCCTAAGTATTTCATTGGAGTATTATTGTCTAGTATTATTGGTAGTGAATCTCAAATGAGGAATTACATTTTCGAGTCTCACAAAATTGGAGTAAAAATTCTTCCTCCATCAGTAAATAAATCTACTGATTTGTTTAGTCCAGAAGGAAATGACTTGAGATATCCACTTTTAGGGATTAAAAATCTTGGTGTAAGTACAGTTAAGAATATCTTGGCTGAACGTGAAACTGGCTCATTTAAGACATATATAGATTTTATAAGCAGAACACATTCATTTTTAAGTAAAAGAGTTATTGAATCCTTAATTAGCGCTTCTGCGCTTGATGAGTTTGGTTACTCAAAGAAAACGATGATAGAAAAACTTGAAGAGGTTATAAAATTTACCGAGTATGGAAACTATATTACTCAAGATGATTTTGTTTTAGAAGATGTTTCAGAATACGATTATCAAACACTTAAAGAAAACGAGAAATCTATTCTTGGCTTCAATTTAGTTATGAATCCTTTAATGGAACATTTAGACTACATAAAGAAACATAAGCTTTTGAAACCATCAAACATTGAAATGAAAGATGTTGGAAAGAGTATTAGAATTATTGGTGTATTATCATCAATAAGAAAGATTAAGACTAAAAATGGTAAAGATATGGCTTTTGTTACAATTCAAGATGAGTATAGCAAGCTTAATGGAGTGTTGTTTTCTAAAACATTTAACGAGTATGTTAGTGCTTTAGAGAAAAATTGTGTATATTTATTTAAAGTTGTTGTTGAGGACAGAAACAATGAACTACAACTAGTAGTTCAAAAGATTCACAAGTTGTAAAGCGTTTACTCATAGATATGGTTTTATGAGTAAGTGGATTTGTGATATACTTAATATGGTGGTGAGATTTATGAAAAAGATTGCAGTAATGACATCAGGTGGAGATGCGCCAGGAATGAACGCAGCTATTAGAGCTGTTGTTAGAAGTGGTATTCATTTTGGTTATGCAGTTTATGGAATACAACATGGATTTAAAGGTTTATGTGATGGAGACATTAATTTATTAGAACGTAATGATGTTTCTAGAATAATTAACCGAGGTGGTACTATTTTAGGTAGTGCTAGATTTGAAGAGTTTAAAGAACTTGCAGTAAGAGAAAAAGCAGTAGAAAAGTTAAATGATATGGAAATTGAAGCAATAGTAGTTATTGGTGGAGATGGTACTTATAGAGGGGCTCAAGCTCTAACAAATATGGGTATAAAATGTATTGGAATACCCGGAACTATAGATAACGATATTTCTTCTACTGATTATACAATAGGATTTTATACAGCTCTTCAAACAGCTGTTGAATCAATAGATCGTTTAAAAGATACTTCAATGTCACACCAAAGATGTAGTGTTGTTGAAGTTATGGGAAGAGAATGTGGAGATTTAGCTCTATATGCTGGAATAGCTGGGGGTAGTGAGTTTATTATTACTCCAGAAACCGGATTTGATAAAGAATTATTTCTAAATGAATTAAAAGAATCGCATGAAACAGGAAGAAGACATGCTATAGTAGTATTAACAGAAAATATAACTAGTCCTCACGATCTTGCAAGAGATATTGAGAAGCATTCAGGATATGAAACAAGAGCTACTGTCTTAGGGCATGTTCAACGTGGAGGAGATCCGGTTGCTTTTGATAGAGTGTTAGCTACTGAAATGGGAGAATATGCTGTTGAGCTTATTCACAAAGGTTTTGGTGGTAAAGCAGTTGGACTAAAGGGTATGGAATTAGTAGACTATGATTTAGCATTTGCATTAAACAAAAAACGAGAGATTCCAAATAAAAGATATGGATTAGTTGGAAGACTCAAATAGGAGTGACTATATGATAAATTTTAATCAAACGAAAATTATTTGTACAATTGGACCTGCATCAGACAGTAGAGATATGATGAAAAACCTAATTACCGCAGGTATGGATGTAATGAGAATGAATTTTTCACATGAAAATCAAGAAAAACATTTATTAAGACTGAATATTTTAAATGATTTAAATAAAGAACTAAACACTTATGTTGCTTCTTTACTTGATACTAAAGGGCCAGAAATAAGAACTAATTCTTTTAAAAATGGATCAGTGACTATAACAAAAGGATCAACTGTAACAATCCATATGAGTGAGATTATAGGTGATGAACATAATTTTAGTATTACTTATCCTGAATTATGTTCTGATATGAAAGTGTCAGAGGTTGTTTTAGTTGATGATGGGTACTTGTGCCTAACTGTAATGGAAATTGATTTAGAAAATAAATTACTTATTACACGTGCTGATAATACACATACAATAAAAGATAGAAGAGGAATAAACATTCCTGGAGTGAAGCTTCAGCTCGATTTTATTTCAGAGAAAGACAAAAGTGATATTGTTTGGGCATGTGAAAATAATGTAGATTTTATTGCGGCTTCTTTTGTTAGAGAAGCAGGCGACATATTAGAAA
>CAYYOU010000005.1:4465-22202 GCA_964473425.1 uncultured Candidatus Izemoplasmatales bacterium
GAATAACCAAAATAAAAAAATAAACAAATAAATTCCGATAATTTTGTTAGAGAAGAATTCGACATATTATAAATAAGAGATATCCTTAAAAAGCATAGTGGTGAAAAAATAAAAATAATAGCTAAAATCGAAAATAAAGAGGGCGTTCAAAATATAGATTCAATTATTGATGCGTGTGACGGAATAATGATAGCACGCGGAGATTTAGGTGTTGAAGTTCCAGCTGAAGATGTTCCTGTAATTCAAAAATACATAATCGAAAGATGCCATATCAAAGGTAAAGTAAGCGTTACGGCTACTCAAATGCTTGAATCTATGATTAGTCATCCTAGACCTACAAGAGCAGAAGTAAGTGATGTTGCAAATGCGATTTATGACGGGACAGATGCAATCATGTTGAGTGGTGAAAGTGCTATAGGATTATATCCTGTTGAATCTGTTGAGACTATGGGACATATTTCAAGAAAGATTGAATCTTTAGTAGATAGATCAAGACTTATGGATAGAGCAAACACAGAATCATTACTAGAAGCAAATATTGCTACTTCTATTGCAGTAAGTGTTGCTCAGACAGTAATACAAAGTCATATAAAAGTTATTATCGCTCCAACAGTAAGCGGGTTTACTGCTAGACTAATTTCTAAATATAGACCAAATTCAAAGATTATTGCTTTAACCCCATTTCAAGATGTTGCAAGAAGCCTTGCACTTCATAGCGGTGTAACAGCAAGAGTAATGCAACTTGATAAAAATTCTGAGGCTTTAATAACAAAAGCGATTAAACTTGCTAGAGATGAATATAATTGTAATGCTGGAAGTAGAATAATAATTACCGGAGGTTTCCCAATGGGAGAAGCTACAAACTTTATTAGAATAGTGAACATGAAATAACCTTAACAATTTGTTAAGGTTTTTTCATTGATTTTTTTTTTTAATAAATTTTTAGGAAAATACTTTACAAGCTATATAATGTATGCTACTATACATTGTATACTACTACACATTGTAAAGGAGGTATAGTATGGGTGCACAACTAAAAAAAGGTGTATTAGACTTAGTTGTACTTAGTAAAATAAGTGAAAAAGATACTTATGGGTATGATATATATCAGGAAATCAATAGGAATTTGGGAATTAGTGAAAGTACTATTTATCCAATATTAAGGAAGTTAACTAAGGAGGGCCTATGTAATACATATTTGAGAGAATCATCAGGTGGACCACCAAGAAAGTATTTTAAAATGACCTTAAAAGGTGAAAACAAATTGTCTGAACTTAAGGATGATTGGCGAAGATTTGAAAAAGTTGTTAATATATTAATAAGAGGTGAGAGATATGAATAAATTAGATTTTTTAAGAAGACTAAATAAGGAACTAGGGATTTTAGATGAAAAGGAAAAGAAAGAAATACTTGGATTTTACGAGGAAAGATTTTATTCAGGGACAATTTATGAGAATAAAACTGAGGAAGAAGTTATCTCTGAACTTGAAAGCCCTGAAGTAATAGCTAGAAATGTACTTGAAGAATATGGTGTTAGTCCAAAGTACGTTAAAACAAAAGAAGAAAGATATTCAGGGATTGATCCATCAAAACTCGTTATTTTGATTTTATTTGATGTTTTCATTGGTTCTTGGATAATACCAACATTATTTTCTATAGTTGTCGGGATTTTTGGATCACTATTGTCATACGTAGCTGTAATACCATTACTGTTTGGAACTAGAACTGAAACTGATGTATATATGTTTGCTTTTTCAACGGCTGCATACGTATTATTATTCCTATTCGGTTTAGTAGTACTTGAACTTTCAATCTATGTTACAAAGAAAATCTTCTTATATCACATGAATGTTCTTAAATTTAGAAATAGAGAGAAGATTTCAAAGAAATTACATAAAGTAAGTGTAGATGGTTGGTTTAAAAAACATAAATCAGCAAATACTTTTAAATCGATATTATTTGTAACTGCTTTAATAGTAATAGTATTTACAGGATTTAATTTGGTTACAGGAGAAAATAATGTATTTGATGTATATTCGAACCAACCCAAAACGACTGATTTATACACTGAAGATTTAAATGCAGATATAATCGGATTAGAATCTTGGGGAATTTCAACTGATTTTGATTATATGGATGTAGAAATTATACCAGTACTCGGTGATGAGCTTAAAATCACTCATCGATATGCTGAAGATAATGATTTTAGTATTAATATAGATAAAGATCAAAATGTTATAATAATATCTAATGATGTGCCTATGTCTAATATTAGATGGTTTAGTTATCAATCACTGTTAACGTTATTCTCAGAGTCAGATAGTATAAAAATCGAAGTTCCAGTTGCTTTATTGCTTGGAGATATCGATATAGTTACTCATAATGGAGAAGTTACGATTCTTGATCTAGAAGTTGGGGAACTGAATGTTTCTTCTTCAAATGGAAGAATTCGTTTGGACTCCATGACAATAAATGCTGCTGCTGTAATTAAGACCTTGAATGGACAAATATCGATCCAAGATGTTGTAAGTATTTACAATCTTGAAGCAGATACATCAAATGGTCGAATAGTAATTGAAGATTCAGAATTTAGGAATTATAATCTTGACACTTCAAATGGAGAAATCTATTTAGAAAACTTAAATGTTAGTAATAAAGATGGGGTACTACTTATAGCTGACACTTCAAATGGGAAGATCAAACTTGTTGATGTCTATGTAAAAGATGTAAGACTCGATACTTCTAATGGAGACATTGATTTTCACAATTCAGACCTTACTTTTGTAGTAGAAAACTTCGATAGAGATACCAGCAATGGACAAATTTCATCTAACGTAGATTAAATAATTCATTTTACTTGAATTAGAAAAAAAAAGATGATATTATTGTACCGACCGAACATTCGGTCGGTACTTTTTTTACTATATGAAAGACAGGTGTTTAACATGAAAAATTTAGCAAAGTATTCCGTAGACAAAGCCATAACAGTCTTTATGGCAGTAATAATAGTTGCAATATTTGGAGTAGTTTCTTTTACTAGGTTAACTACAGATTTATTCCCAAGTATGAACATTCCTTACGCAGTAGTTGTTACTACTTATATAGGAGCAAGTCCTGATGAGGTAGAAGAAATTGTTTCTAAACCTTTAGAAGAGACTTTTGCAACAACAGCAAACGTTAAAAATTTAACTTCAATATCACAAGAAAACGTATCTATTATTATGTTAGAATTTCAAAGTGATGCTAACATGGATAGTGCTGTTATTGATATGAGAGAAAATTTAGATATGGTTTTACCAAATTTCCCGGATGAAGTTGGAAATCCAATGATCATCAAAATAAATCCTAATTTGATGCCAGTTATGCAATTTAGTGTTTCAAAAACAGGATTATCTCAACAAGAGTTAACTATATTTGTTGAAGAAGAAGTATTACCACAAGTTGAAAGAATTGGTGGAGTAGCAAGTGTTACAGTTAGTGGTGCTTATCAATCTGAAATTAGTGTTGTCTTAGATGATGATGCTATCAAGGATTTAAATGATATGATTGCTCTTTCGGGGTCGGATTTTGAAATTGATAAAGAAATGATATCAGGTATCCTGCAAGCTCAAAACTTTGCATTTCCAGTTGGTTATGTAAATCTTGAAGGTGTTAATTATTTAATAAGAGTCGGGGATGAATTTTCTGATTTAGATGACGTTAAGGAATTAGTATTATTTGATATGGGATTTGTAAAATATACTCTTGATGACCTGGCGGATATAACATTTATTAATGCTAGTGAAAAAGAATATTCAAAAGTAGATGGTAATAATGCCATCACACTTACTATTTCTAAGAGTAGTGAATTTGCAACGACTGATGTTACAAAAGAGATTAACGAAACGATGAATGGTCTTGGTGACACCGAAGATCTTGATTATACTGTTTTATTAGACCAAGGTGAGTATATTGAAATGGCTACTGGTAGTGTTATTAATAACTTATTAATGGGTGCAGGACTAGCGGTAATAGTATTGTTTGTATTCTTAAGAAATCTTAAGGCTACATTTATTGTTGGTATAGCAATTCCAATAAGTTTATTATTTGCTATTGTTTTGATTTTCTTATCAGGAATTACTTTGAATATTGTTTCACTTGGAGGACTTGCATTGGGTATAGGTATGTTAGTAGATAACTCTATTGTAGTTATGGAAAACATCTTTAGGCTTAAGAAAGAAGGGCTTTCAAGTAAAGAAGCAGCTATAAAAGGAACCGCACAAGTTGGTGGAGCAATCACAGCGTCAACACTTACAACAATTAGTGTATTCATTCCTATTATATTTATTGAAGGTTTTATTAAAGAAATATTCATTCAAATGGCTTTAACAATAACATTTAGTTTACTTGCTTCATTATTGATAGCTTTAACTCTTGTTCCAAGTGTATCATCAAGAATATTTAAAGATGGTGATAGAGAAACAAAAGAGTCTAAAGGTCTAGAAAAAATGAAGAATGTGTATGAGAAAGTATTTAAGTTCTCATTTAAATATAAAGCAATTATATTACCAGCAGTATTAGTATTGTTCTTAGGATCTGTGCTACTTGCTAGCACAAACGGATTTGAGTATTTTCCAGCCTCAGATGAAGGACAATTATCGATTTCAATTACAAATCCTGCTAGTGATCCATTAAGCTATGAAGACTTTGTACTACTGCTTGATGAAGTTAATGATGAAATAGTTTTATATGATTCAATTGAGACTGTAGGTATAACACTAGGTTCATCACAAGGTATGTTCTTAAATATAACAAATACCGATGCAGCAACAGTTAATGTAATATTGAAAGATAAGAGATCGATTACTACCGCAGAACTTCAAAATGAACTGATGGTGTTATTCGATGCAGAGTTTTCAAATGTTGAGTATTCAATTTCTGGCTCACAAGATATGACCCAAGCATTTACTGGTAGCGGGATTCAAGTTCAGTTATCCGGGTATGACCTTGATACATTAAAAGCTGAAGCAATTAAAATTGCAGGTATCTTAGAAACAGTTGACGGATTGATTGAAATAGATAATGGAGTTGGGAAAGAATCTGATGAAATTAAAGTTACTGTAGATAAAGATGAAGCAATAAAATATGGAATTACAACTGTACAAGTCATGGGTGCTGTAGCACAAGCTCTCGCAGGAGAAAAAGTTGTCACACAATTGTCAATGAGTGGAGATTTATATGAAATATATGTATACGATAAAGATTCAAACACTGATGATACAGAGTATTCAATTGCTGATATTCAAGCATTGATGGTTGGAGTAAACATGTTTGATCTTACTCCAGAAACTCCAGAACCTGTCTTTGTAAGTCAAGTAGCCACAGTTGAATTGATAAAAGGATTTACGACAATAAACAGAGAAAACAGTTCAAGAGTTATTACAATAACAGCTGATTTTGATGAAGGATTTAATTCAAGTTTAGTTAGTATGGATGTTGAAAATGCATTAAAAGCTGATTATGATTTACCTGATGGATACGAGTACGAAATACTAGGAGAAAACGAGGCAGTAATGGAAGCCTTTGGAGTTTTAGGACTTGCTGTATTACTAGGAATAGTATTGATTTATATGATTATGGCATCTCAATTCCAATCATTAGTATACCCATTTATAATTATGTTCTCAATTCCTCTAGCTTTTACTGGTGGATTCCTGATTTTATTCTTTGCTGGCATGCCGGTAAGTGTAGTTTCACTAATTGGACTCATAATATTAACTGGGGTGGTTGTAAATAACGGTATAGTTATTGTTGATTACACGAACCAACTACGTGATGAAGGAAGAAGTGTAATGGATGCTTTACTTGAAGCAGGGCGTACAAGATTAAGACCTGTTATCATGACAGCGTTAACAACAATATTAGCTTTAACAACAATGGCTCTTGCTATTGGTAAGGGTGCTGAAATGATGCAACCAATGGCAGTAACAACTATTGGTGGATTGATTTACGCTACGATGATGACTTTAGTAATTGTTCCAATTATGTACTTTATAATTACTAAACATACACAATTGGTTTTAGGTATTGTAAGTATAGTTGTTGTCGCAATTGCGACAACTGTACCTGTAATCATGTTTGGTACATTCTGGGCAATTTATATAGGTGCACCTATTGTACTTGGGATAATTGTTTTGTTGATTTTCCTTCCTAGCCAAGGAGCTGATTTAGTTGAGTAGAAAAGACGAAATTCTTGATGCTGTAATTACAAAATTTCAAGGCCAAGGATTTTCAACAAATTTAACTATTTCAGAAATCGCGAATAAAGTTGATATTGGAAAGAGCACGATATATGAGTATTTTAAAACGAAAGATGATCTCTTTAAGGAAGCACTATTAAAAATAGCTACTCAAAGCATTCATGACGTACTTAATATAAAAGAAATTGAGACGTTAGGGTTTAAAGATGCTTTTAAAGCCCAGTACTCAAAGATGTTAGAAGTTGCACAAAAAAGTAGAGTTATCTATCAATTATTTTCTCAAGATTTCATGCATAGAATGCCGATGACAATAAAAGGGGAACTTAAATGCAAAATGGAAGAAACAAGAGATGTAATTGAAGAGAGATTTACAATGATATTTGTAAAAGGAGTAGAAGAACGATTGATTCATATTGATCCTGATCCGGCGAATATATTAATTTTTTCAAGTCTCATTGTAGGATCACTATTGAGATATTCAAGTAGTAACGAAGGTATTCCTTTAGAAGTCATGGTGGATAAAATATACAATACAATTATTAAATTAGGGAACTAAATAAAAAAGAAGACATCATTTATTTGATGTCTTCTCCTATTTCATAAGAAGTGCTTTTAAAGTCTTTGTAGTATACAACAAAGTATGTGCTTTTATATTTCGATATTACTGAGTGTTTGTACAAGGTGTTGATGCTATATTCAGAAGTATGAGCTATTTTCTTAAGTATAACACCTTTTTCTTCTTTGGATATGTCTACATTCCAAAATACCTTTGGCTTAATCTTAGAACGTAATAAGTAGTCCTTCTTTAAAGAGTAAATTATCAATTCATCATTTATGAAATTAAATAATCTTTGGTATACATCTTCTATTTGATATCCTTTAAAAGTGTATTTATTCTTTTGATAAAATTCACCTATTGTTTTAAAAAACATGTATGGATTGTCTGTTTCTTTAATATATTTTAAGAGATTTGTAGAAAAATATCCTTTGTTGTGATAAATATCTAGCATGTGTTCCACTAAATGAATCTCTTTAACATCATCTTCTGATAAAGTATCATTAGATTTAATTTCATAAGGAGCCTCATCATCGTATATATAATTGTATAAGCTTGCTTCTCTTCTGATTTTAGTTCCTCTAAGCATTTTTAGGAAGCCAAGTTGTAGTTCTTTTGCGCCAAGCATAAAAACCTCGTTAAAAGTATTTCTAAACGATAGAAGGTCTTCTCTTGGAAGTCCTGCGATTAAATCTAGGTGTAAATCAATAATTTTTTTCTCTTGAATAAAAATAATATTATTAAATAGTTTTTCTTTATCTTGGATACGATCAACCAGTTTGTTTGTCTCATAGTTTGTTGATTGAATACCAATTTCAAATCTGAACAACCCTTCTGGAGCATTGTTGTTGAGAAATTCTATAATTTTTGTGTCAAGTATATCTCCAGTTATTTCAAATTGAAATACAGTTTTATTGTTGTTATTCTTGATAATAAAGTTAAACAATTCAAGTGTTTTTTTATTTGCATTGAATGTTCTATCTAAGAACTTTATTGTTTTACTTCCGTGGTCCATTAAGTATAATATAGTTTTTTTAACTTGTTCTATATTGAAGAATCTAACTATCTTTTCGAGCGAAGATAAACAGTAACTACAGTTAAACGGGCAGCCTCTACTTGTTTCGATATATGAAATTTTATTTGGAATATCTAGTATGTCTTCTTTGTAGAAATGTGGAGAATGAAGCTTATCTAATTCTTCAATCTCAAGAAGGGGGTTATTTACTACAACATCATTATTTAAATAGGATAAATTACTGATGTTTTTATAGTCCTTTTTACTATATAATGCTTGTACTAAGGAATTGAACACTAACTCTCCCTCTCCTCTAATAATGAAATCAACATGTAGCTTATTTAGAAAATAAGAGGAGTCATAGCTTACTTCTGGCCCACCAATTATAATGTTAGAGTCTTTTAGAGACAACTTGCTTAGTATTTTTTTAAATATCGATACATTCCAAATATAAATACTCAATCCTAGTACATCAGGATTAAATAATTCAATATCATTGATAATCTTTGATATATCATCTTTAATAGTATATTCAAATATGTCCAAATCAAAATCACTGTTAGCCTTTAATAGTCTAACAGCATTGTTGGTATGGATATACTTTGCATTTATGCTAATTAATAGTGTTTTCATTGTTTATCACCGAATATATTTTATCATATTAGGTAGAATATACCATTACTTTTGATGTATTTTATATATATGTACTATTTAAAAAATATATCTTAATAATCATATTGGTGATTAAATTATGTTATGTTAAAATATAATAGGTGGTGATTCAAATGGCAAAGTTTCAGTTAACTTCTGATTATGTACCAAAGGGTGATCAGATTAAAGCAATCAAGACATTAGTTAAAAATATAAATAGTGGTGTTAAAGAACAAGTACTACTAGGAGCTACTGGAACTGGTAAGACCTTTACAGTAAGTAACGTTATTAATAGTATAAATAAACCTACATTAGTTTTAGCTCACAATAAGACTCTTGCTGGGCAATTATATAGCGAGTTAAAACAATATTTCCCAAATAATAGAGTGGAATATTTTATTTCATATTATGATTACTACCAACCAGAAGCATACGTCCCTTCAAGAGATTTGTTTATCGAAAAAGATGCTCAAACAAATGACGAGATTGATGAAATGAGACATAGTGCAACTATGTCATTACTTGATCGAAGAGATGTTATTGTTGTTGCCAGTGTTTCATGTATATACGGAATAGGAGATCCAGAAGATTATAAAAACTCAATGATTTTATTGAGAGTCGGAGAAGAGTACGGTAGAACAAATCTATTGATCAAGCTAGTTGATATGTTGTTTACAAGAAATGATATTGATTTTAGCAGAGGTACTTTTAGGGTAAAAGGAGATGTTATTGAAGTCCTTCCTACTTACTCTAAGACAATCGGAATTAGAATAGAGTTTTTTGATGATGAGATTGAAAGAATTAGAAAGTTTGATATAGTTACTGGGGAAATAATTGATGATTTCTCAGTCATATCAATTTATCCAGCTACACAATTTGTGACAAACAAAGATAAAATTGAAGAAGGTATTTTAAGAATCGAACAAGAGTTAGAAGAACAAATAAAATACTTCAAAGATAACGATAAGATATTAGAAGCAGAAAGAATAAAACAAAGAACTAAATACGACTTAGAAATGTTAAAGGAAATAGGAAGTTGTTCTGGAGTTGAAAATTACTCAAGACATTTATCTCTAAGGGATGAAGGAGAAACTCCTTCAACGCTAATGGATTTCTTTGGCGATGATTACTTATTAATTGTTGATGAATCACATGTTTCATTGCCTCAAGTAAGAGGAATGTTCAATGGGGATAGAAGTAGAAAAACAACTCTAGTAAACTATGGTTTCAGATTACCTAGTGCTTTAGATAATAGACCTTTGAATTTTGGTGAGTTTAATGATAAGATAAATCAAGTAATCTATTTAAGTGCTACTCCTGGTGACTATGAATTAGACAGAACAGATTATGTAATTCAACAAATCATAAGACCAACAGGTTTAATTGATCCTTTAGTGGAAGTTAGAACTAAAAAAGGGCAAATTGATGACATTGTTTCAGAAATATTAAAACGTATTGAAAAGGATCAAAGAACATTAATAACAACTCTAACTATAAAAATGAGTGAAGACTTGACAACTTACTTAAAAGAACTTGGATTGAAAGTAACTTATCTGCATTCGGAAATAAAAACGTTAGAAAGAATTGAAATCATTAGAGAATTAAGATTAGGGATACATGATGTAGTGGTAGGGATTAACCTTTTAAGAGAAGGACTAGATATTCCTGAAGTAAGTTTGATCTGTATCTTAGATGCAGATAAACCAGGATTTCTAAGAAGTTCAAGAAGTTTAGTTCAAACAATTGGTAGAGCAGCAAGAAATGTCGATGGTCTTGTTATTATGTATGGTGACAAAATTACTGATGCAATGCAATACGCAATTGATGAAACTAACAGAAGAAGAAGTATTCAAACAACATACAATGAAAAACACAACATTATCCCAAAAACGATAATTAAAAAAGTTAGAGATTCAATTTCTGTTAAACTTGAAATTGATAATGAAAGTAAAACTCTAGGTGAAATGACTAAGAGAGAAAAAGAAAAAGTATTAGTAAGTCTTAATAAAGAAATGCGTTCAGCTGCTGGAAAACTAGATTTTGAAAGAGCTGCTGAATTAAGAGATATTATTATTGAAATTAAAGGTTCACTATAAGGAGGAACAACATGAAAAAATTATTTATATTGTTATTGATGGGGTTAGGAATTACAGCTCTATCAGGTTGTGATGGAAAAGATGTGTTTATAGCTGAAGATATTGTGACTGTTGTGTATGAAAATATCAGATATGAAGATACAAGTGTATTTGTTGATGTCTTTATCACAAATGGACTAGAAACAGAAAAATATGTTGGATATGCAGAGTTTGATATCTGCACAAGCGATGATGTTCTATGTGTTGCTGGAGCTGGATTTGATATCAATACTACAATCCCAACAGGCAGTTATGTTGAATTTGAGATTGAATTCGGTCCAGAATTTGTTTTCTTATATTTAAGTGATATTGAAACAGAAGGTTATAGTTTAGAAGATCTAGAACTATTATTTTGGGTAGGAGAATAGATTTATAATAGAAACAAATCACAACAATATTGTTTTAATATTGTGATAAAACAGATGTAAACAAGGAGGTATTTCTTTATGGAAATATTAGTATTTATAATAATTATTAGTTTGATTACCTTGACTTTTTTGTTTGATTTATGGCTTTCTATACTTAACTATAAAAACCGTAATCAATCTATCCCAGAGAACGTATCAGATATTTACGAAGAAGAAGAGTACCAAAGAAAATTAAAATATTCAATGGATAATTTTCGATTCAATATGGTTACTTCAGTTATTAGCTTAGTCTTTATGCTCTTTTTATTATTTATTGGAGCCTTTCCTTTCTTTAAAGATGTTTCTGAAAGTTTATCAAGTAACTTCCATATTCAAATTCTAATATTCTTAGGATTATATTTTGTCATAAGCTTTGTAGTAGGAATCATTACTTCTTATTACGATGATTTTGTAATTGAGGAAAAATACGGGTTTAACAAGAAAACTAAAAAAGTGTTTATTCTTGATAAGATAAAAGGATTTATCCTAACAGTAGTATTTGGTGGAGCATTCGTATTCTTGTTAACAACTTTGTATGAAAAATTTGAAGTTGGGTTAAAATTTTATATTATTGCTTTATCAAGCATAATTGCTATACTATTATTTGTTAATTTATTCTATGTTAAATTAATCATTCCTATTTTTAATAAATTAAGTCCATTAGAAGATTCAACTTTGAAACAAAAAGTTGAAGATTTCGCTAAAAAAGCTGGATATAAGATAAATAGAATCAGTATAATGAATGCTTCTAAAAGATCAACGAAGTTAAATGCATTCTTCTCAGGGTTTGGTAAAATGAAACAAGTAGTGTTCTACGATACTTTGTTTGAAAAAATGTCTGAAGATGAAATGGTTGCTATACTTGCTCATGAAATAGGACATAGTAAGCATAAACATTTGGTTACTGGAACAATTAGATCTATCTTTGTAATGGCAATTTACTTAGGAGTATTGCTTTTCACATTAAATTCGCCAATTATTAGTGAGGCTTTTGGATTTACTGAAGCACACTTTGGGTTTGGATTAATTATATTCAGTGTCTTACTTTCACCGATTTCGATATTGATAGAACTATTTAACGCAGGATTATCAAGAAAACACGAGTACCAAGCAGATGAATTTGCAAGAAGCTATGGTTATGGATTACATCTTGAAACAGCTTTGAAAGTTCTTGCAAGAGAAAACTTTTCGAATCTTACTCCTCATCCTTTATTTGTGAAACTAAAATATTCTCATCCTCCTGTTAGCAGTAGAATTGAAGCAATAAGAAGAAATGAGGAAGCTTAATGTATATCGAGACATTTAAAATAGTCATAAGAATGATCGCAATTATTTCCTTATACTATGTACTTGACTATTTCTTTGAAAGTACAATAATTATAATCTTAGTAGTTGTAGCAGCAGCTTTTTTCATATCATATAATTCTATATTTAAAAATGATTTTGATTATAGATTTAAGACATCATGTGATGCTAATTCATATTTAGATAAGATAAATAAGAGAAAATCTAGAAAAAAGGAATATATCTATAACACTTATTTAGCTTTTGCATATGTCTACATAGGAAACTATGCAGATGCTAAAAAGTCGATTGTTTTAGTTGATAAAGAATTACTATCTAATAAGCAAGACCTAATTGATAAGTATTATGGATCAAAATTAAAAATAGCATTTAGTGATGATGATTTAGAAAGTTACACTAGGATACTTGAAGAATTAGAAAAAATATATGTTGGGGAGAATAGTGAAGTAACTTTCGAATTCTTTGAAGTGCCAAAATTAATTCTTGAAAAAAATTATTCTGAAGCTCAGAAAAAACTATTAGAATTAATTCCACATCAAAAAAGAAGAATTTATGTATATGAATTGGAATATTACTTGGCACTAGCACATATTGGACTTGGAAACAAAGAAGATGCCTTGGCAGTACTGGAGTTTGTAAGTTCAAAAAGATTTAAGCTTATATATATAGAAAAGTGTAAAGAACTATTGGAATCAATATAAATTATCACAAAGAGAAATATCAATTTTGTTAATATAATTAACTACAAAATTGATATTTTTAATTTGTTTATTAATTATTTTAATTTATTTTAATAAAACACTTGACTTATACTCTGAAATCTAATATTATTAAGGTGTAGTTAAAGAAAGTTAATAATCGACTTAAGAAAATTAACTAAATGGTGGTGATATATTGTGAATCAGATTAGTGTTTTAGAACAGGTAGAGAGAAATGAGCTAACAGCTCAAGATGCACTCAATAAATTATACCCTGTTAAAAAGAGTAAGCCGGGTAAAAGAGCATTCTTCGTAAAAATGAATGTTAGGGTACCAGAAGAGGGAAAAGGGATTAATACATTTCTTAAAATATTATTTGCGATTCCCATTCCACTTATATTTGCAAGAATCGGATTAAGAATCGCAAAAAGGTTTATGAAAACTGATGAATTTGACATGAATGAAATCATAAAAATGATTAAGTATTCTAAAAATACAACAATTCAAGTAGACTCAGAAGATGCAAAAATTGATATAAAAATTATATAGGAGGAATATTATGAATAAAAGTGTTATAGGGGCTTGCCCAATATGTGAGAGCGATCTTATTGTTACAAAATTAAAATGCGTTAACTGTGAAACTGAAATAAGTGGTAAATTCCTATTATCGAAATTTAACTACTTATCGAAAGAACATCTATATTTTATTGAAGTTTTCATTAAAAATAGAGGAAGCATCAAACAGATAGAAAAAGAATTAGGGATTTCATATCCAACAGTAAAGAAAAACCTAGACGATGTAATTCAAAGTTTAGGATATGAAGTATCTAATGAAGAAAAAATTAAAAAGGAAGACATATTTGAAAGATTAGAAAAAGGCGAAATTACTGCATTAGAAGCTGCTAATCTAATGAAATAGGAGGTATTAAAATGAATGATTGGAATTTATTCTTCATAGAAGCAAAAGATGAAATAAAGAGAAGAAAATTGATGTTTGAAGAACCAGATAACAAAAGACGTTATAGAACAAAAAGATAATTAATAGAAAATATAAATATATAAAAAAATAAATCAACCATAGAAAGGTGATAAATTATGAGTGACGATAGATTAAGAATTTTAGAAATGATTGAAAAGAAAACAATAACAGCAGCAGAGGGAGCAGACCTATTAAAAGCCTTAGATGTAAACGATAAAAAAGTATCAGTTGTAAAGAGTAAACCAAGCTTCAAGATGTTTAAAATCAAAGTGCTTTCAGCAGACGGAGACAAAGTTAACGTTCAAATCCCATTAGAATTTGCTAAAGTAGCATTAAGAGGTGGAAAAGGGTTCATGAAGATTGATCAAATTAATGACATGGATTTAGACTTAGATATGATTCTTGAAATGATAGATACAGGATTAGATGGTAAAATTGTTGATGTTGAATCAGCAGACGGAGACAAAGTAGAAATAGTAATCGAGTAAATCTCTTCTTTATAGGACCTTCGGGTCCTGTTTTTTTGAATTTAAAGGGAGTAAAAAAGGTTTTTATGCTTTTCCCCATAAATAATTAATTTGTGGTATAATATAATATATGGATTTTCCAGATAACGTTGTGTGGGCTTATGCCTGATTTATAAATGTCAAGACTTTCAAGAAGGTGTATTATGGTTGAAAAAAACGAGTATTACGATGTAGAATTTATTGACATGACTCATGACGGAATGGGTGTATGCAAAATAGAGGGTTTCGCTGTTTTTGTAGCTAACGCTTTAAAGGGAGAAAAAGCAAAAATCAAAATAACTAAAGTAAACAAAAGTTTTGGTTTTGCACGACTAATAGAAATTGAAAGTGAATCACCTTTTAGGAAAGAACCTATTTGTGATCATTTTTACGAATGTGGCGGATGTAATCTAATGCATATGAACTATCAAATGCAATTAGATTTCAAAAAGTACCGTACAAAGGAAACACTAAGAAAATTAGGGAAAATTGATACAAAGGTTCATGAAACAGTTGGGATGATAAATCCTTATTACTATAGAAATAAATCAGTTATTCCTTTTGGTGAAGTAAATGGAAAGATGATATCTGGACTATTTAAGAGTAGATCTCATGATATTATTGATATGAAAAAGTGTTATATTATTCCTAAAATAACTACTGATATAGTGAAATATTTAAAGAACATTTTCGTTGAGTTAAATATTCCTGCTTATAACGAAAAAGCTAAAACTGGGATTATCAGACATGTAATTGTTAGAAATTCTCATAAGTTTGATTATATATCGATTACAATTGTAACCTTTACATCTAAACTTCCTCGAAAAGAGATCATAATTAAGAAAATCTCTTCTAGATTCAAAAGAGTTGTTTCAATTATTCATAACTATAATCCGGAAGTTACAAATGTAGTTTTAGGTAAAAAATCAAAGATTTTATTTGGTGAGGATTTTATTAAGGATGAGATTAATGGAACAAGTTTTAATATCTCACACAGATCTTTCTATCAAGTTAATCCTATCCAAGTTGAAGAATTATACAAAAAAGCAATAGAATATGCGGATCTTACAAAAGACGAAGTAATCATAGATGCATATTGTGGAATAGGTACTATTGGACTAAGTGTTGCGCCTTTTGCAAAGACTGTGCTTGGTGTAGATGTTGTGAAACAGGCAATTGATGATGCCAATTCAAATGCAAGTCAAAACGGTATAAAAAATGCTAAATTCGTGTTAGGTAAAGCTGAGACAGTAATCAAGTCTTGGAAGAACTACCATGTAGATGTATTATTTATTGATCCGCCTAGAAAAGGGTGCGATAAAGAATTCTTGGAAACAGTTGCGGAAATGCAAATTCCAACAATTGTATATATTTCTTGTAATGTTTCTACTTTAGCCAGAGATTTAAACTTCTTACAAGCTAATAATTACGACATTATAGAAGTTACTCCGTTTGATATGTTTCCTCAAACAAGCCACATTGAATCAGTAACAAAACTTAGACTTAAAAAGCATTAATTTTAGAGCACTTTAATAAGTGCTCTTTTTTGTGATATAATAGATGCATATCGATTTTGTGAGCTGATCTAATTAATATTTCCTATAAACAGTGTTCAGTATTTGGTTTCCTTGATAAATATATAGACTATAATAATAATTATGATATAATATGTTGAAAGTTGGTGCAATATGGAAGCATTATTACAATTAAATCAAGAAGTACTTATTACTATTAAACGATTGGGTATTAACGGTGAAGGAATTGGATATTATAAGAAACAAGCCGTTTTTGTTGATGGAGCGTTCCCCCCAGAACAAGTTGTTATAGAAATTATTGAAGTAAATAGAACTTATTGTAAAGGCGCAATAGTTAGAATTAAAGTTAAATCTCCAAAAAGAGTTACTCCTTTTTGTAAGCATTATGATGAATGTGGTGGTTGCCAAATTCAACATATTGATTATGCTGAACAATTATCTTTGAAAGAGGAAATGTTAATTCAAGCCTTTGATCGTTACACTAACTTAGACCTAGATACTATAAAATTCAATAAAATGATTGGGATGAACAGTCCAAAACATTACCGATACAAGGCTCAAATGCCAGTGAAGAATACAGAATATGGCGTAACTACGGGACTTTATAAAAAAGAGTCAAATGACTTAGTTCCTATTATAGATTGTCCTGTTCAAGATGAAAGTATTAATCGTGTAAATAGACTTATTTTAGAAATTTGTGATAAATATGATATACGTGCATTTGATCCTACTACAATGAGAGGATTATTAAGATATGTTGTCGTAAGAGCATCTAACTTTAATGAAGAAGTACAAGTTACACTAGTAATTACTATCTACAATAGAGCATTGAAAGATGCTGCTAAAGAAATCATTAAGATTCCTGGAGTTGTAAGTGTTGGGATCTCTAAAAATAAAGATGTTAAGAATATTGAGATATTTGGTGAGGAAGTTGAATTACTTGAAGGTAAAGAGGCTTTAACTGAAGGAATTGGCGATATTAGATATGAATTAAAACCTAAGTCATTTTATCAATTAAATCCACAACAAGCCATTAAATTATATTCTGAGGTAAAAAAACTATTAGATTTCGATGTTGACAAAGTTTTAGTTGATGCATATTCAGGTTCGGGAGCAATTAGTATGTATTTAGCTCCATATGCAAAAAGAATACTAGGAATAGATATATCAAAAGAGTCTACATATAGTGCAAGACATAACAAAAAAGTTAATAAATTTGATAATGTTGTCTTTGAACTTGGAGAAGTTAAAGATGTATTAGCTCAATATTACGCTAAAAACTTTATTCCAGATGCAATTATCTTTGATCCACCTAGAACAGGGTTAGATGACAAGACTTTGGATTTACTAAATAGAAAACCAGTTAAAAAGATTATCTATATATCTTGTAATCCAAGTACTCTAACAAAGAACATTAAAGTGTTGTCTAAGAAATACGATGTTATTTCTGTGACTCCTCTAGATATGTTTCCTCATACTTCACATATTGAGAGTATAACTTTACTTAAAAAGAAATAACGATAAACGGCTTTGTTATAATACATAGCCGTTTTTTAATAGATAAATTGTTATAATTGTATTGTTTGTTGTAATTCAGTTTATTGTATGATAAAATTAATCAATAGATATAACGCTACACGGTATAACAGCAAACGATATAATGGAGGTTAACTGATGGACAAGAATATTTTGCAATTTTCTCCGCTAACAG